>JBAYZM010000028.1:0-14832 GCA_041672515.1 Arcobacteraceae bacterium | reverse complement strand
AAAAAAAGTGATTTTAATTTTTATAATATGCAAAATCATGAAAAAATAACACGATTGTATGAATCAAATTTAAAGCTTATTAATGAATTTCTTTATGTTAATCTTAGCCATAATGACAATAATATTGAAAAAATAGATGCTATAAAAAATAAAAATACAGATGCATTAAAAAAATGGTTCAAAATGGATTATAATAATTTGAATATGTATGATTATTCTCTTTTACAAATAATCCTTCCCAATGGAGAAGTCTTATTTGATATTTTCAATCGTGCAGATAAAAAGATGACGCATATTGAAGAACTCAGAAACAAAAACTTTTTTGAATTGACTTCTTTTGGATTAGTGTATACCTATTGGGTGCCAATGTATGATAGCGACCACATCATTGCTTATTTTCAACTGGGGCTTTCTCCTAAAGTTTTATCCAAGAATTTAAAAGAGGTTTTTGGCTCTAAAAGTTATTTTTTTATAAAAAAAGAGTTTGCAAGTTCCATGGTCAATAAAACGCAACTGGTTACACAAGGGTATAAAATATGTTCTTTGTGCGTTGAAGAAAAGGATATGTTTATACGGCAAATTGCACCTATTTTAAATATAGATAAACAAAAAGAGGGTGATATTATTTCATATAAAGATGCATATTATGCTTTATATACCTATAACATAGTTGATATGCACCAAAATACTATCGGTAAGTTGGTTCTTTTTGATGATGTTAGTATTATTGAAGAAAAATTAATTGAATTGATTTTAAAAAGTATTTTGTTTATATTTTTCTCTATGATTATAATTTATATATTGTTAAGCAGATATTTGAACAAAGTTTTTGGACTGTTAAATGAACAAAATGAAATCATTGAAGACAGAGCTATTTTATTTGATAGTATTGCCGATGGTGTTTTTGGAGTTAATAATGCAGGAAATTGTATTTTTATTAATCAAGTGGCTTTGTCAATACTGGGCTTTACTAAAGATGAAATTATCAATAAAAATCAACATACCATTTTTCATGCATACAAGCCAAATGGTGAAGAATATCCTTTTGAAGAGTGTCCTGTGGCTTTATCTCTTAATGATAGAAAAACACGTATGTGTGAAGATTATTTTATAAAAAAAGATGGAACATTTTTACCTATAAGCTTAACAGTTGCTCCTACAAGCGAGGGTGGAGTGGTTGTTGTATTTAAAGATATCAGTGTTGCTAAAGCCTATGAAAAAGTTTTAGAACAAAAAGTCCAAGAAGAGATAGAAAAGAATCGACAAAAAGATATGTTGTTGCAACAACAAGCACGGCTTGCTGCATTGGGGGAAATGATTGGTAATATTGCCCACCAATGGCGACAACCCCTTAGTGCTATTACTGCATTGATTAGTGGATTAAAAGTTAAACAAGAGTTTAATTTACTAAATAAAGGGGATATTATACAAGTAAGTGATGATATTATTAAAAATGCTAACTTTATGTCTGATACTATAGACGAATTTAGAGATTTCTTTAAACATAAGCAACAAAAAGAGAAGTTTTTTATTTTAAAAATGGTTGATGAAACTTTAAATATTTTAAAAGGAGTCTATAGAAATTATCAAATTAAGGTAGAACTCAATATTGAAGATACTTTATTTTGTGTGGGAGTTAAAAATCTGTTATCACAAGTTCTCTTAAATTTATTGACCAATGCTAAAGATGCTTTTGGTGATAAAAATATTGCTACGAAACAAGTATATATATCTGCAATAAGTGATGAAAAGGATATTGTGATAACCGTGCAAGATAATGCAGGTGGAATTGATGAGAATATAATTGATAAAATATTTGATCCTTATTTTACGACCAAACATCAATCAAGTGGTACAGGAATTGGTCTGTATATGAGTGTTCAAATTATTCAAAAACATTTCAATGGCACGATTGTTTGCAATAATATCTATAATGATAATGATGAAAAAGGAGCATGTTTTATCATTCAAATACCTAAGGAAAAAGAATGATACAACCTCAAAAAAGAATAAAACCAAAACTCTTACGAGAACAAAAAACAGAAGCGTTGTTGGTGTTTATACGAACAACGCTTGAAGAGTATTTTGAAAAACTTGATAAGGGAGAAATTTTTACTACAATTGGGGATGATGAAGAGAGTATTTTGATTAGCAATATTTTAAGAAACTTACTTTTACAACTTCAAGAGTGTGTCGTCAGTTCAAGTTATTTGCGAAGTATCATTGCCAATGTTCATAAAAATGCTACCTTGAAGATTTTGGCAAAACAAGAAGAACCTTTAATGGTCTATTATGACAGTTTAGTCAAAGGTTTGGAACATAACCTTAAAAATGGTCAAAAGTGGATGCCAGAACTGATGGTCCTTTGCCTTTTAAGTGAATGGATTATTGAAGAGGAAAAATCCGTTTTTTTATACCCTTTTTTGAATGATATCAATTATTTGCAACTTTTAGAGATTTATGATAAAACCAAATTAACATCGGATGATTTTACCCAAGAGATTATTTTAAATATGTATAAAATCTCATCGAATCTCATTGCTAATTTATTCAACAGTACCTATAAAATTAATACCACAAGAAAAAGAAAAAAAAGAAAATAAGCCTCTATTTAAGGCTTATTATCGTTTTAAATCTTGCAACTCTTTTTCCAAATAATATCCCGTATATGAACCACTTTGTTTGTGGTTTTGGGCAATGTGTTTTGGGGTTCCAATATCGACAATCAGTCCACCTTTGCTTCCTCCTTCGGGTCCCATATCGATAATCCAGTCAGCATTTTTGATAATATCCATATTGTGTTCAATGACTAAAACAGAGTTGCCTAAATCAACCAAATGGTGAAGCACTTTTATGAGTCTATCAACATCGGCAAAGTGTAAACCCGTAGTAGGTTCATCTAACACATACAAGGTATTTCCTGTGTCTTTTTTACTCAGTTCCTTTGAGAGTTTAATTCGTTGGGCTTCTCCACCACTTAACGTGACGGCGTTTTGTCCCAAAGTGATATACCCAAGTCCAACGTCGTTAAGCGTTTGCAGTTTGGCCTTGATTTTTGGTACTTTGGCAAAAAATTCTAAGGCTTCACTTACACTCATATCCAACACATCGGCAATGCTTTTACCTTTGTACAAAATCTCGAGCGTTTGAGCGTTGTAGCGTTTTCCATGACAATCATCACATTTGACCATAATATCGGGTAAGAAGTGCATTTCGATTTTAATTTCACCTTCCCCTTGGCATTTTTCACATCGTCCCCCTTGAACATTGAACGAAAATCGTCCGATGGCATAACCTCGCAATTGGGCTTCTTTGGTTTTAGAAAAAAGCAGTCGCAGTTCATCCATAAGTCCGGTGTAGGTGGCAGGATTACTTCGTGGTGTTCGTCCAATGGGGCTTTGGTCTAAGTAGATGACTTTATCGAGTTTTTCTAACCCTTCAATACTTACGCCATCGACTTTTTTGACTTTTCTGGCATGGTTAAGCAACTCTTTGGCAACGGGAAGTAGGGTTTGTAAAATCAATGAACTTTTCCCACTTCCACTGACTCCTGTGATGACACACAAGTTTTTAAGGGGGATTTGCACACTTAAATTTTTAATGTTATTTAACGTAACATCTTGAACTTCAATAAACTCTTCTTGAGGTCGGGCATAATAATAGTCGATGACTTTTTTGTTGGTGACGTATTGAGCGGTGAGCGTTTTGGCTTTTTTCATTTTGTCTAATGTTCCAGCAAAGACAATCTCTCCTCCAAATTTCCCAGCATTTGGACCAATATCGACGATAAAATCGGCGGCTTGAATCGTCTCTTTGTCGTGTTCAACCACAATGACGGTGTTCCCTTTTTCTTGCAGTGCTCGAAGGGTTTTTATGAGTTTATTGGTATCTCTTTCGTGCAGACCAATCGAAGGTTCATCCAACACATACATCACACCTGTTAGCCCTGAACCAATTTGTGAAGCCACTCGTATTCGTTGGGCTTCTCCACCACTGATGGTTCTGGCATCACGCCCCAGTGTAATGTAGCCCAATCCCACATCGTGCAAGAAAAAGATTCGCTCTTTGATCTCTTTTAAAATAGGGGAGGCTATGAGTTTAAATTGGTCGCTTAAATAGCTAAAATTGGATTCATCTTGGAAAAAAGCATGACTGTTTTCAATGGGCATAGAGATAATTTCTGCAATGGTTTTTTGGGCAACTTTTACTGCTTGAGAAGCGGGTCGCAATCGATTTCCACTGCAATCACTGCACGTTTTTTCGGTCATATAATCGGCTAA
Source organism: Arcobacteraceae bacterium (assembly GCA_041672515.1). Classification (GTDB taxonomy): domain Bacteria; phylum Campylobacterota; class Campylobacteria; order Campylobacterales; family Arcobacteraceae; genus Marinarcus. Next base: position 10,552 of record JBAYZM010000028.1, on the reverse strand, counting down.
ATCTTTCTCTTCTTTTATCATATCGTAGGCAATTTTGACCACACCTTCCCATTTTCGCACCAATTTATGACGTTTCCACAGAAATTTCGCCTCTTCAACACCACCGTGTAAAATGGCTTTTTTCTGATGCTCTTCTAAGTCACCAAATTTTTTAAACGTGTCAATTTGAGCTGCTTCACAAAAGGCTTTCATCATTTTAAAATAGTAGCCTTTGTTGAATCCGTAAATGATTTTAACCGCACCTTCTTCAATACTTAACTCTTCGTTGATGATTTTTTTCATGTCCAATGAAAATCGAATTCCCAAACCATCGCATGAAGGACAAGCCCCTTTGGGAGAGTTAAATGAAAAACTCAATGGCTCAAGTGGTTCAAAAGAGATTTTACAATCAAAACATGCCATGTGTTCGCTGTAGTGAATGTGTTTATCGTTTAATCCGACTTCATCGTGGTTCATGACTTCAATTTCAAGTTCTCCAAAACTCTCTTTTAACCCTTTTTCCACATCTTGGGCAATTCGTTGTTGGTTCTCTTCATTGACAACAACTCGGTCAATGACCACTTTTATGGTGTGCATTTGTGTTTTGGCCAGTTCAATCTCTTCATCTAAACGCACCATTACGCCATCGATCATGGCTCGAACGTATCCTTTTCCTCTTAAGCTTTCGAGTAAATCTGCAAAGCTCCCTTTTTTTCGATTGATAATAGGAGATAAAATAACAATTTTAGACTCTTTGGGCAAATTTAAAACTTGTGCAATGACATCGCTTGAACTCATGTGTGAAATGGGTTTACCGCATTGAAAACAGTGTTGTTTCCCAATTCGGGCATACAATAAACGCAAGTAATCGTACACTTCAGTAATCGTTCCCACGGTTGAACGGGGATTCTTAGAAGTGGTTTTTTGATCAATGGCAATAGCAGGGGTGAGTCCCTCAATACGCTCCACATCGGGTTTTCCCACTTTATCTAAAAATTGTCTCGCATACGCAGAGAGTGACTCAATGTAACGACGTTGACCTTCTGCATAAAGTGTGTCAAAAGCGAGGGTAGATTTTCCACTTCCACTTAATCCTGTAAAGACAATGAGCTTGTTTTTAGGAATTTCTAAATTGATATTTTTTAAGTTATTTTCACACGCATTAAAGATTTTGATCGAGTTTGTCATTGATTTGCCTTTGGAATTTTGAAGCTGATATTATAAGATAGATTGCATAATAGCTTATTGAAATTGGATGTTTAATTTAAATTAATAAAGTGGCTTTATCATCAAAAGGAAAATAGCAGACGAAGAACTCCAAAAATGGCTATTTTAAGGCTATCCCAGTAAAAATATAGTAAAATATTTGATATTAATATGTGGATATCTATGCAAAATGATTTTATAATGAACCGTGACAACGAATATACCTTTAGTGATTTAGTTGATATTATTGAATTTGAAGAGATACTAAAAAGTTTTTATAAAACAACAGGTATTCCAAATGCCCTTGTAGGCAAAGAGGGTGAGATTATTTCTCAAGTGGGTTGGATAAGTGCATGTGCATTATTTCATCGCGTTAATCCACAAAGCAATCTACAATGTTTAGAGAGTAATCACGCGCTGATGAAAAGTACTTCAAATGGCAAAGTTACAAGTGCTTTCTGTAAAAATGGATTACTGGATTATGCAACTCCTATAATGATTGAAAATCACGTCTTAGCAACGCTTTTTTTAGGACAAGTTTTAAACGAAGCTCCCAATATGGAGTTTTTCCAAAAGCAAGCTAAAAAATTTGATTATGATGAAATCAAATATCTTGAAGCAATCAATTCTGTTCCTATTGTCACTAAAGAAGCGATGGAATCCACCATGGATTGTATTGTAAAGATGGCACAAATGCTGGCAAAAACAGCGTTGTCAAAATTGCGTGAAACGGAATTATCGTATAATTTGCACAGAAGTACTCAAGAACGAATTCAATTAAAAGACATTTTGGATTTCTCTCCCATTGGCATTGGTTGGTCCAATGAAAATGGTAACATTGAGTATGTTAATCATCAATTCACACAATTATTTGGATATACCCTAGAAGATATTCCCACTATTGCGACGTGGTATGAAAAAGCTTATCCCAATACGCAGTACCGAAAAACTGTTATTGAACCCTGGAATAAAAAAGTCAGCTTAGCGGCTCAACAAAATATACCAGCACCTGCATTGGAAGCGAGTATTACGTGTAAAGACAGAAGTGAACGACGCGTTGTTATCTATGTTTCTTGGTTAGGGAAAAAGCGTCTGGTGAATTTTAATGATATCACGGCTCACTGGAAGAGTGAATTACGAAATCGTTCGCATGATGCTATGTTGGAAATGGTTGCAAAAGATTCTTCCTTAACCGATGTTTTGCATACCATCGTAAAAAATATTGAGACAGAGGATTCCACTTCGTTATGCAGTATTTTATTGCTTGACGAAGAGGGAAAACGCTTATTGCTAGGAGCATCACCCAGTTTACCCGATTTTTACAATAAGGCCATTGATGGTGTTGAAATAGGTTTGGGCGTTGGTTCTTGTGGAACAGCAGCGTATCTTAAAAAGCGTGTTATTGCGGAAGATATTGTAACTCATGAGTATTGGCAACCCTATAAAGGTTTGGCACAAAAAGCAGGATTGGCCGCTTGTTGGTCTGAACCGGTTGTCTCTTCAACGGGTAAAGTGCTAGGAACATTTGCCATTTATCATAAAAAACCAATGAGTCCGAACTTAAATGATATTGAGCGTATAACCTTTGCGGCAAATTTAGCTGCCATTGCCATAGAAAATAGAAATGCACGTAAAGAGTTGGAGCACAGAGCATATTTTGATTATCTGACGGGTTTATCCAATCGGAGATATTTTATAGAACAAGCTGAATTGGAGTTATCACGATACAATCGATATTCCGGTGAACTCTCTTTAATCATGTTTGACATTGATTTCTTTAAAAAAATCAATGATACCTATGGGCATAATATTGGTGATTTAGTGCTTCAAAAAATTGCCGATGTCAGTCGTACAATTTTACGAGATATTGACATTATTGGGCGAATTGGTGGGGAAGAATTTGTTATTTTACTGCCACAGACTCATCTTGAAAATGCTATAAAAGTCGCAGAGCGTTTACGAACTGAAATTTTAAATGAAAAAATTGTTTCACAAAATGTTATATTAGAGAATTTTACCGCTTCATTTGGAGTGGTATCTGCCAGTAAAAGTTCAACAATTGATGAGTTGCTTATCAAAGTGGATAAAGCATTGTATAAAGCAAAAAACAGTGGACGAAATAGGGTATGTACTTTTATTAAATAGAGGCTCACAACCGCGGAAGTAAATTATGGTATGAGCTTTTTATAGGTTTTTGTAAAAGTATTTTAAAATAGATACTCTTAGTATTGACATACTAAACTACTTTGTACTATACTAATAGTATCTAAAAACAAATACTAAAGGAATTGTATGAATTCTCCATTTCCCTATGAAAGACTTCCAAATATCAATGAATTTTTTGGCAGAACCAAAGAGTTGGAAAAACTCTCAACTATTACAAAATACTCAAATAATCTTCTGATTCATTCAAAACGAAGAATGGGTAAAAGCTCTCTCATAAAAACATTTTTTGAACAAAATAAAGAAGATTATCTTTGTATTTATGTGGATATTTTTGATATTACTTCAAAAGAAGATTTTGCACAACTGCTTCTAAAAGCTTTGGCAAATGCTGGAAAATTTGATTTAAAAACAGCAATTAAAAACCTAACTTCACTTTTTAAAAGAGTTCGAGTAGAACCTACAATCGACCCAAATACTTTAGAGTATTCAATCAAACCAATCGTGGCAACTTTAAGTTTTGAAGAGATGTTTGAAGAGTTTTTTAACTCTTTAAATGAGTTATCAACAACCAATAAAATCATTTTAGCCATCGATGAATTCCAACAAATAGCCAATATAACCGATGTAAAACTCGATGCCATGATGAGAAAATATATTCAAGAAAAACAAAATATCTCTTATATATTTTTAGGTTCAAAAAGACATCTTTTAACTTCACTTTTTGAGTATAAAGCCCCACTATATGAACTGGCAACGCACTTTGAATTAAAACCTTTGGAATTAGAAGCCATATTTGAATATGCAAAAAAATATTTAAATATAAGCCTTGAAATGTGTCAATACCTCTATGAAAAAAGTGATGGTGAAACAAAAATGATTCAACAAATCCTGCATCTTTTATATATCCAAAAAGAAAAAAATATCACAAAAGAAGAGATAGATACTGTAATAAAAGAGATAATAAACTCAAAAGACTCTAGCTATAGACTTCTATTCGATACTTTAGGAAATAACCAAAAAATCGCCCTAAAAATAGTAGGAATCTACAAAAGTGGAGTTTTTGCAACATCGATTTTAACTCAATACAATATCAAAAAACAGACTTTACAATCTTCAATCGATACTTTATTAAAAAAAGAGTTAATAGATAAAGAAGATGACAGATATTTTATACCAGATAGAACATTTGAACTTTGGGTTGAGGGGTTGTGAAGAATTAAATGAAAATTTTTAATCCAAAAAGCAAATTTACAAGTTAGCTTAGATAGAATAACTATCAAAAAAATAACAATGGATAACTTGTGGGAAAATACGACGATTATGAAAAAGAAGAATTAATCAAAATTATTCAACAACAAGAAAATGAACTTAAATATAAAAAATATGGTTTAGTTTGGGATGCTGAGCGTGAGCCTGAACAGGTTGTGCTTGATTGTGAAAACTCTTTGCCAATTTTAAAACATATCACTTCAAAAACTATTAATACTGGTACAGACGAAGACAATATTTTAATAGAGGGTGATAATTATCACGCTCTTTCAGTGTTGAATTATACACACAAAGATAAGATTGATGTTATATATATTGACCCTCCTTACAACACCGGTGAAAAAGATTTTAAATATAATGATTCTTATGTAGATAAAGAAGATTCTTATAGACACTCTAAATGGCTATCGTTTATTGAAAAAAGGCTTAATATTGCCAAAGAAGTATTAAGTAAAGAAGGAATTATTATTGTCCATATAGATGAACATGAAGCAAATAATTTATATCTTTTACTCTCGAAAATTTTTGGTGAAAGTAATAGCTTAGGAACTATTATTTGGAATAAAAAAAATCCAAAGGGCGATAGTAAAGGTGTCTCTATTATGCACGAATCAATCCTTTGTTTTGCAAAAAATAAAGAAAAATTTTTAGCACTTGAAAATGTATTAACAAGAAAAAAATCAAATGCGGAAGCAATTTTACGAAAGGCATCTCAGCTTTATAGAAAAATTGGTAAGACTGTAATCCCCGATGATGTTAAAGAAGTAATAAAACCTTTTAATTATCCAAAAGAAACACTTAAAGATTTTGAAGTTACTTATGATTTAGAATTGGTAAACAAAGAGTTTCAAAATTGGCTTAGTAAACAAGATTTTTCAAATGGAGAAAAAGCATATAAATTTATTGATGGAACTGGAGAAGTATACCAATCAGTTTCTATGGCATGGCCAAATAAAAAACAAGCTCCGGATGATTATTTTATTCCGTTAATGCATCCAATTACCAAAAAGCCTTGTCCTATTCCTGCCAGAGGATGGAGGAACCCCCCTGTTACCATGCAAAGACTATTAGATGACGATTTGATTCTTTTTGGAATTGATGAAACAACTCAACCTCGTAGAAAATATTTATTAAGAGAAAATATGTTTGAAAATACAAATTCTCTTTATGAAAATGGAAACAGTGATGACGCATTATTTACTAATATGGGATTAGATTTCGCATATCCTAAGCCTGTAAGTGCAGTGCAGTATTTAATTGCGTCCATATATCCTCAGGCACAAATAGTATGTGACTTTATGGCTGGTAGCGGAACAACAGCACATGCAGTTATGGAATTAAATAGACTAGATGGTGGTGGTAGAAAATTTATATTATGTACTAATAATGAAAATAATATTTGTACTGATGTTACTTACCCTAGAATTTCAAACATTATTAATGGCTATACAAGAAGAAGTGATGGTGAACAAGTAGAAGGCTTAGGAGGAAATTTACAATACTTCCAAACAGATTTACTAAAAAAATCAAATAATAGGCATCAGACAAAACTTAACCTCACAAGTAAATGTGCCGAAATGCTTTGCCTTAAAGAGAATATTTTTAATATTTTTAAGAGTAGAGATGATTATAAAATCTACTCTTCCCATGATAATGCAAAATATCTCTGTATTTATTTTAATACTATTGATGATAGTTTTGATGAGTTTATAAATGAGCTGAAAATAATTGATGGAAATAAATTAGTATATATGTTTTCAGATGATTTAAATGTTGATAAAGAACTTTTTAAAGAGATGAAAAATTGTAGCATAGAGGCTATCCCTCAAAAAATTCTTGATATTTATAAACAACTCATTAAAATGAATATTCCAATTAAACCAACCACTATTTTTACAGATTTGGCAAAAGCTAAAAAAAGAATATTTGATGAGAAAGAGAAAGATGATGGAGCATTTAAACTACGTATAGTTTTAGAAAAAACAATTCAAAAAATTGCTCAAAATAGCGGTGTGCCAATTTTAAAACCAAATGGAAAAGAAGAGACGGTTGAAAATCTCAATAACACGCTTAAACACAATGGAGTATTTTCAAAAGTAACTTGGCAAGAAAATCAAACTTATATGGCTATTGGTAATCATGCAGCACATGGTGATTACGGTGAGTACGATTTGAATCAAGTTGAAAATTTTTACAGATATGCCCAGTCATTAATTGACGGGTTTAATATAGGATAGATTATGGGAATTAAAACTTTAAAACGATACCAAGAAGAAGCTGTAGAAGAGTTAATTAATTACTCAGAAAAACTTATAAGAAAAAATCGAGAAAAACAAACTATAGTATTTCAAGCTCCTACAGGAAGTGGAAAAACTTTTATGATGGGTTCTTTTATAGAGCAACTTATAAATGAAATGCCAAATGAAGATTTATGCTTTTTATGGATAAGCATCGGTACGGGTGAACTTCATAAGCAAAGTTATAACTCTTTAAAAAATAACTATGCAGGTTTTCCTGATGTATATTTGCTTGAAGAAGAGTTCTTTGGCTCTCGACAGACGATTGATAAGAATGAAGTAGTGATTGTCAACTGGGATAAGCTAAACCAAAAAGATAAAAAAACAGGTGAGTGGAAAAGTACTCTTATGAAAGATAAAGAGAGTACAAACTTTAGAGAACTTGTTAAAAACACTAAGCAAAATGGAACAAAAATTGTTTTGATTATTGATGAAAGTCATACAAACTCAACAAGTACAAGAGCATTAGAAATTAGAGATGAAATTATTAAAGCTGATTTAACTATCGAAATGAGTGCAACTCCTGTTTTAACAGAGGGAGAATACCAACAAAAAGTTAAAGTGGAACCTTTAGATGTAATTGAAGAAGGGATGATAAAAAAAGAGATAGTTATTAATGACCATGTAGATTTAACAACAGATGATGAAAGAACTACTCAAGAGCTTATTTTACAGTCTGCTTTAAATAAGAGAAATGTATTAGTTCAAGCATATAAAGAAGCTAATATAAAAGTAAATCCTTTAGTATTGATACAAATACCAACAGGTAATGAGGGAGATGATAAACAAGAATTTATTGAAAGCTTTTTAGCTAAAAATAGTATTACATCTGAAAATGGAAAACTTGCTATTTGGTTAAGTGAAGAAAAAGTAAATCTTGAAGTATTGAATAACAACAATAATGAAGTTGAGTTTTTGGTTTTCAAACAAGCAATTAGCACTGGTTGGGATTGTCCTCGTGCGCAAGTATTAGTAAGATTTAGAGAAGTAAAAAGTATTGTTTTTAATATACAAGTAGTTGGTAGAATTCTAAGAATGCCAGAGGCAAAACATTATAAAAATGATGATTTAAACAAAGCATACATGTATGTGAATACAAAAGCATTTGATATTGATTCTGAGGTGTTAAAACTTAATGTTGTAAAATCACTAAAATCAAAAAGAAAAGATATTTACAAACCTTTAGAATTAAAATCTTATTATAGAAATAGAATTGATTTTGGGGATATCACTTATTCATTTAACAAGGTTTTAGAAAAAACTTTTTGTGATGAATTTGGTTTAGAAATAGGGAACTATGATGTTGTAGGTTCAAATCAAGAAATAGTTAAATCTAAGATAAATCTTGATTTCAAAAATGCAGAAGATGAAATCATGTTAGATATTCATATTGATACTGCTCTATTTGATAAAATGGATGAAAAAACGATAAAAGCAGATAAAACTATTTCGGGTGTTTACTCTGAAAATGACATAATTTATGCAGTTGAAAATCTTATAAAAGTTAATTTAAACGGATATGCTTTCAAAAGATCAATAAGTCCAGTTATAAATGCACTTTATCGTTGGTTTGATAAGTATCTAGGAATTAATAAGTTTGATTTAAATGGAGTTATTAGAATATATTTGATTATTTTAAATAATCATAAAGTATTTTCGCCATTACTTGATGCAGCAGTCAAGGCATTTAAACCAACTAAAGATGAAGAAATTAAACTAAAAGTAGCTGAAAATGAGATTTGGAATGAGAAATGGGAAATAGCGGAAGAAAAATATTTTAATCCAAGATATGAGAAATATGAATACACTTTTTCTCTTTATGAACCATGTTATTTAAGTTTTGATAGTAAAGTAGAAGAAGAGTTTATTGATTATATAGAAAAAAATAGTGATAATATTACTTGGTGGTGGCAAAATGGAAGCGAACACATGGCTGTAAATTTTGGTATCAAATATGGAATACAATCCACTTTTCAACCTGATTTTTTAATTATGTTTAATGATGGTAGATTAGGCATTTTTGATACTAAAGCTAGTGGTGAAAGAGAAGATGATAACAAAGTAAAAGCCGAAGCTTTACAACAGTATATTTTAGAAGAAAATCAGAAAGGTAAAAACTTAATTGGTGGATTAGTAATTAAAGATGGTGAACACTTTAGGATTAATCAAAAAAGTCTATATGTTACATTTTCTAAGAATATGAATGACTGGGATTATTTTAAAGATTTAAAATAATTCTTTAAGCAACCATAAGCTAAGCTTTTACCAAACAATCGTTTGGATAAAATTATGGCAATCAAAAAAACATCAAAAGAAGAGATTTTAAAAGAGTCTATTAAACTTTTTAAAATACGAGGATATTCAAATACATCTATGGCAAATATTGCTGAAGCTTGTGGGCTTATTAAAGGAAGTATTTATCATCATTTTAAGAGCAAAGAAGAGATAGGTTTGGAGTCTTTGAAGTATATTCATGACTATTTTGTGGAGTTTATTTTTTCTATTGCTTATAGAAGTGATTTGAGTGATAAACAAAAAATCGAGTTGATTATTAAAAAAACTGATGATTATTTTTTACATAGCCAGGGTGGTTGTTTACTTGGGAATTTAGCTTTGGAAGCCAGTAGTCTAAACTTGGATTTTAAAGAAGAAATAAAAGCATATTTTACCGCTTGGGAAAATGCTTTGATAAAAATCTTTGAAAATAAATACCCAAAAACTGAGGCTTCAAATCTGGCACAAGAGTATGTGGCTTTAACTCAAGGTGCAATAATGATGATGAATTTATATGATTCATCGGATAATTATCTGAAAGTTGGTGAAAAAATCATTAGTTTAATCTAATGGTTTTTTTTTACTCATTTTAAACAAACAATCGTTTGGTTGTCTTATGAAAATTATAAAAAGGAAAAATATGAATTATTTTAAAAAATTCAAAGGGCAGGGCGAAGCACTTCCAGCAAAATCGTCAATTAGTGAAATAGCTTTTGCGTGGTTTGGTGGATTTATTTCAATAGCTATTATTGCTTATCTTACAAAATCTTATGACAATCTTTTGGTTATGGGTTCTTTTGGAGCTTCTTGTGTTTTGTTATTTGGATTTCCTAAAAGTCCATTTTCACAACCTAGAAATGTGATTTTAGGGCATTTTTTATCTACATTTATTGGTTTAGCTTTTTTACATATTTTAGGAAATGAATATTGGAGTATGGCATTAGCACTTGCAACTGCAATTGCTGTGATGATAGCAACAAGAACAGTTCATCCACCAGCTGGTTCAAATCCATTGATAGTGTTTTTATTGGGAGCAAATTGGGATTATTTGATTTTTCCAAGTTTGATGGGTTCTGTGATTTTGGTTTTGGTAGCTTTGTTTTATAATAATTTGCATAAAAATAGAGCTTATCCACAGTATTGGATATGAGTTTTTAGATATTGACATTTTTATATGTCAATATCTTATTAAATACTAATTCTCTACTTTCTGTGCTAAAACCATCCCTGCATCAGCGACTTTTAAAATCATTTGCTCGTAATCCATATTTTCATTGAGCATAAATGATCTACTAAAATAGCCATTTCCAAGACCTGGCATAAAGTTTGCTTCTATGAAATGCAAGATGCCATTGAAACTT
>JBAYZM010000027.1:0-14864 GCA_041672515.1 Arcobacteraceae bacterium | reverse complement strand
GGCATACCAAAATTTCTTTTGAGTTTATTTTTGGTTCCTCTACCTTTTTGTTCACCAATGACCATCACTTTTTCATTGCCAATGTAGCCTATATAACAAATAATGGCACTGTCATCACTGAAGTGTCGATCACCATGAATTTCATACGAATCTGTCAGCAAAGCTCGTATATAATCTAAAGCATACGGACGATCTGGATGTCGTGCTAATTGAAGTTTTTGATAGTCGCTCAGATTTTTGAATGTTTTTTCGACTTCTTTTTCAAACTTTGCTTGAAGTATCTCAACGGCATGTTCATCCGCTTTAGATTTTGCAACTATAATTTCTTCTTCGATATTCTTCAGCTTTTCTTCAAATGGTAGATAAGTTGCCAATGTTTTCCTTTTCAAAAAAGGCTTTAAAAGCCTTTAATAGAGTTATAAATTATTTAAATTTTTTAAAAATCACAGAGGCGTTCGTTCCTCCAAAACCAAAGTTGTTACTCATAACCGTTGTTAATTCAGCTTTCCGCGCAACATTTGCAACATAATCTAAATCACACTCAGGGTCTTGATTTTGAATATTGATTGTTGGAGGAATAATTCCTTCATTGAGCGATTTAATGGCAAAAATAGCTTCAATAGCACCGGCAGCTCCCAAACAGTGACCAATTTGTCCTTTAGTTGAAGAGACCAATGGAACATTGTTTCCAAATAATTCTTTAATAGCAGCGGTTTCATTGAGGTCACCCACAGGAGTTGATGTTCCATGTGCATTGATATAATCAATTTTTACCTCTTCACCAAGGGTATTTTTTGCCATTGCCATAGCTGCTCTCATAGCTCGTAATGGACCATCCATAACAGGTGATGTAATGTGATTTGCATCACCACTTTCTCCAAATCCTATGACTTCAGCATAAATTTTAGCGCCTCTTTCTTGAGCAGCTTCTAAGCTTTCAAGTACCAGTGCGCCTGCACCTTCTCCCATAACAAAACCATCTCGACCACTATCAAAAGGTCGTGAAGCTGTTTTTGGGTCATCATTTCGGTCACTTAGCGCTTTCATGGCAGCAAATCCACCCACACCAGCACCACAAATAGCACTTTCAGCACCTACGGCTAAAATTCTATCAGCACCACCTAACATAATGGTTTTAACTCCATCGGCAATTGCATGAGTTGAAGCAGCGCACGCTGTTACATGAGATAAACTTGGACCTTTTAATCCGTGTTCAATAGAGATAAATCCACCGAGCATATTAACCAAAGATGAGGGAATAAAAAATGGAGATATTTTTCTAGGACCTCTTGCTTCACATACGACAGAGTTTCTTTCAATGGTTGATAACCCACCAATTCCAGAAGCAGAAACAATACCAAATCTTTCCGAAATAGAGTCATCAACTCTTGATTTCTCAGCCGTAGAAAATCCTGCATCTCTCATAGCTTCTTGAGCAGCCTTTAATCCCAATTGAATAAATCGGTCTGCTTTTTTAACCTCTTTTTTGTCCATTACTGTTGTTGGATCAAAGTCTTTTACTTCTCCTGCAATTTGAACAGGATAGTCGCTGGCATCAAAAAGGGTAATTGTGTCTATACCGCATTCTGCGTTTACTACTGCTTTGAATGAATCCTCAACATTGTGACCAAGGCAATTAATAGTACCAATTCCTGTTATAACTACTCGTCTCATTTATGCTCCATGTTTATGTATTATTTAAATTATTCAATTTTTTGAATTATATTGATAGTTGTCGTGAAAAAATTCAATATTTTAAATAAAAAGTCAGCCGAACTGACTTTTTTATTTAATTCTTAATTACGCGTGGTCTTCCACATATTTAATAGCGTCACCCACTGTTAAGATTTTTTCAGCATCTTCATCAGGGATTTCAATATCAAACTTTTCTTCCAAAGCCATAACTAATTCAACAACATCTAAAGAGTCAGCACCTAAATCTTCGATGAACTTTGAATCCTCTTTTACTTCAGCTGGATCGCAATCTAATTGCTCTACTACTACTTCTTTTACATCATCTAATAATGCCATTTTCTTTCCTTTTAAAAAATTGTCTTGCAATTATACCTAAAAAGATTTTAAATATTCTTTTATTAAGTTTAAACTAGACGTAGAGTCCACCATTGACCTTTAAAATTTCACCTGTAATGTAGCTTGAATGGTCACTTAATAAAAAAGCAACCGCTTGTGCTACTTCAGTTGCTGTTCCAAATCGTTTGAGTGGAATATTTTTTTCATATTCCGCTTTGACCTCTTCTTTGAGTTCATGTGTCATATCAGTTTGAATAAATCCAGGAGTGACAGCATTGTATCGAATGCTTCTTGACGCGGCTTCTTTAGCAAATGATTTTGTCATTGCATTTAATCCGCCTTTCGATGCCGAATAATTGGTTTGCCCAGCATTTCCCATTTCTCCCACGATAGATGAGATATTGACCACTGAACCAAATCTTTTTTTGCCCATGACTTTTAAGGCTTCTTTACATCCTATAAATGCCGAGGTTAAATTGGCACTAATCACATCATTAAAATCATCAACTGACATTCTTAATGCCAATTTATCTTTGGTAATTCCCGCATTATTAACCAAATACGATAACTCTCCATCGGCATCAACAATGACTTTAATGGCTTCAATAAACTCTTCTTCTTTAGTCACATCGGCTTGAATAACAGCAGCTTTTCCGCCCATTGCTTCGATTTCTTCTTTGATTTTTAAAGCTTCTTGTGCACCACTTCGGTAATTAATCCATACTTTTAATCCATACGAAGCTAAAACTTTTGCAATTTGCGCACCAATTCCTCTGCTTGCACCAGTAATAAGTACATTTGTTCCTGTGAAAGTCATACGATTCCTTTTTTTAATTCTTTTTGGGATAAATTTTTTGGTATTCTAGCCAAAAAAATGTTTTATAAATCTTTGGCGAGAGTGAACATTTGGCTAAAGTTGTTGGAATAATCACTGCAAATATCACAAATATTTCCTCTGTTTTTATGGATAAACGCATTATTGCATGCTTGACAAGTAATGTATTCAAACTCTACAAGTTTTTGAGCTTTATCAAACATAAACTCAATTAAATCGAGGTGATACTCTTTTTGAATGGCTTGATGTTGACACACTTCATGACAAATAGAACAACCAATACATTTTCCACTTTGAAAAAAAATACTCTCTTTGGATGAATTTTGAAAGAGTGCTTGTGTGGGACAAAACGTAATACACTCAACGCAATTTGTGCAGTTTTCAAAATCGATTTTTTGATTATAAAGAGGCAGATTTTCAATATCAATCATGTGATTCATATCTTCACAAACCAATTTTAAAGAGTTTTTAAACAACACCATTTTAGAAGGTAAGGTTTTGTGATGTTGGTTAAGTTGTTTACTGCTATTGGTTTCTTGTTGCAACTCTTGTGTGGCATTAAATAGGGTTTTAAAAAGAGAGCGTCGGCTGGTATCTACGGGTTCGTTGTGTTGTCGCATAAATAAAGAGTGTTCAAAGCCAATCGCAGCTAAAAAAAGATTGCTTTTTTGTATTTGAGATTCTAAATAATCCAAAGTTGCCATTGAGGTATTGGCGTGATACTCTAAAAAGATATTGCATTTGGCTCTTAAAACAATGCAGAGTAAAGAGTACACATCTACTATTCCAAAGTCTGGAATATCGACTTTTTCAACAATAATGTTGGTTTCTTTTTCTAAAAAGGTAAAAATAAAAGAAGTCAGGTCAAAATTGCTCAATGACAAACTTTGTGTTGGACAAACGCCAATACAAGCCCCACATGAGGTACACAACTCTTCAAAAAGTTTTATTTTGTTTTTAAACAGACTTAAAGCTTGGTGTTCGCAGCGTTCAAAACACAAGGTACACTCATTAAACAAATATTCATTGCGTAAGCATTGTAAAGCATTGAGTGAAAAAAAATCTTTGGTTTGTACAAAATTGATATTTTCCAAACTTATACCCCTCTTTTATTGTCCCATACTCGAATATGTAATCGGTCTGAGTATTTAAAATTGTTGTGTATTGCCATTTCAATCACCGCTTTGGCATTATCGTTAAGTTCGTTTATGGTTTCACCCATGGGCATAAGATAAACTTCAACAAAGGGAATTTGATTTAAAATTTCATCAATCTCTTTTTGGGCTTCGTTAATAAAGGCTTTGTTAATCACAAACTTGATGTAACTCTCTTTGGTTTCATTAATAACAGTCGTTAAGGCTTTTATATTAATACGTTTTGCAAAAGGTTCTCCACTGTTACTGAGTTTTACACTTAAAGAAAAGAGAATCTCTTTTTGATACGCTTGGGTAAAATCAATACTTAAAGACCCATTGGTTTCGATTGTAACACTAAAATTATTCAGAACAAAATATTCTAAAAGTTTTTGAAACTCTTTGTTATTCCAATAAATCAGAGGTTCTCCACCAGTTATAACAATATCGGGTTTATACCCTAAAAAAAGTTTTTCTGTCTCTTGGACAATCTCTTCATGGGTTTCATAACGTCGCCATTGTGTTTTAAAAGAAGGATCTACAGCATAATAGGAGTCACAAGAGTAGTGTTGGTCACCATTTTGTGTTTGATACGCCACATTAAAGCCACTGCAATTCATATTGCATTTGCTAAAACGTATAAAAACAGAGGGCGTGCCTATTTTTTTACCTTCCCCTTGAATGGTTGGGCCAAAAATCTCACTGATTTCAAGCATAAACCGTACTTTTACTTTTGGGGGTTTCAAAAAATTCTACGTGAGAGACTTTGACATCCAAAGGTTCCATTTTTTTGGCAATGATTCCTAAAAGCCACGCAGAGATATTTTCACTTGTGGGTACAAAATCAACAATCACATACCCTTGATACATCTCATGAATGTGCAAAGGTTCGTTTTGTAAAAGAGCAAAATCGACCGTTTTATACCCTTGTTCATGGTCAATTAAATGGTGTTTATCTTTAAAATGAGGCAATAACGTTTCAAAAAGTGGGTCGTGGCTATCAATAATAAACTTATGATCCAACGTATCATCTAAAAAAGTTTTAAACCAATTGAGATGTTTAAAATCAGTTACCATGCCATTGTGTAGGTTTTGGCTTTCTAAATGAATCAGAATGACTCCTTGATGCCCATGCAAATGGCGACACATTAAACAGCCATCCACTGAGAACTCTGGATTGAGTTCTTGCGACCAAACTCGGTGTCCATAACAAAAATCAAACTGTTTGGTTATTTGCCATTTCATCTATAAAAAAACCCTTTTGTGTAAAAAATTAAGGTTTTAGTATAGTGTAATTTTGCTTGTAAACAAATTTTTCACGAACATTTAAAGGTGTACTTAAACTCTAAATTTTCCACAAAGGGCTGAACAAAAGCAAACGATAAACCTTGGGTGGTGTAATCTACGCCTGCTTCACTTTGGCTAATACTTTTTACTTTAAAAACGTAAATATCAATATTTTTCTCAAAAACAAAAGAGAAGGTTTTATTGAGTGTTGTATCTTCAATAACCAACTTAGAAGTGTGTAAATGAAAACTGTCATCATGCTGTTGTTGGTTGATTAACAGCGCATCATAGTTGTTAAAATGCAAATTCCACTCTGAAATGTAGTGTAATGCTTGAGTATAGGTGGAAGTGAGAGTAATGCGTGTTTGAATACTGCTTTTTCCAAAGGTAAAGATTTTTTGCAATGTGGTTGGATATTTTGTGGTATCGTAAACTCCTCCATTGCGTTGCAGGTGTAAACTTTTTTGGGTATGGTTAAGCACCTCAAAAGGTTGATTACTGAAATCAGAATACTCTTTAAACGTATTGGCCTGAAAATGGCTCAAACAAAAATTCTCATCGCTGATGTGGTCAATGGCAGATTTTTTTAAATACCAATCCACATGAAAATCCAAATCTTCATCAGTTGTAAGCAGATTGTTATGAATGGTTGTACTCTCTTCTTGTTCTTGGCTGGGATTGGCTGGAATGGTTTTGACAATATTGTCATGATAAATCTCTTTGTAACGCGTCAGTGTATTTTGTAAATTAAAAGCCACATCACGTAAATCAAGTTCAACAATTTGACCCCCATTTTTACAATCAATAATACAAAGTAACATCGCGGTAAAGAATTTGTACTCTTCATATGAGTCTAAATTAATATCGACAATTTCACTTTTACTTTCATTGCCTAAAATATTTTCACACTCAATAATATATTTGTAGGCATTGTCTCGCAAATTGGGTAAATAAATTCCCCCAAAAATACCATGCCACAACACATCGTTGCATTGAGCTTTGTAAAGCGCTTTTTTAAATCGAGTTGAGGTACTGTTTTTTTTCGATAATTCTAAAAAACGTTTGTGAATCCAGTTGCTTTCTTGATATTTCAAAAAGAAGTTTTTCCAAATTCCTCCTCGAATAAGATGTTCCAATTGAGGAATTTCTTTGAGCAGTTGTTTATAATCATGTGCTAAATTGGGCAATATCGACCACTCTTGCATTTCATGGTACGAAACAGTGGGTAAATATGCCAATGAAATGGCATGGTTTTTGGTGTAATATTCATTAAATGTCAAAATATCAATGGTTTCATCGGCAATGGTGGTTTCAAAAAACTCTTTTAGCCACTCTTTTTCATACACTTTTTCATAGGTTTTGGGCCAAACCCCAAATTTTTCACCGTCGTCAAAAATAATAGCGGCATTTTTGCCCTCATCATTGGCAATTAAGTGCAACGTTTCTTCGGTTTTTTCAATCGAAGCAAAAGGGATGACATAACGTAAAGCTTTATTGATAGGAAACAGTGCAATGGTGTGATTGCTGTTTTCAGCGATAAAATAACCGTTTAAATTTTTCGCATCGTGACCTGCTGCTATAAGATGATAATCATCGACAATGACATATTCAATATGGCATTTTTGTAAATCATCAATGATTGAGTCGTCCCAAATTCGTTCGGTTAGCCATAAGCCTTTGGGCTTTTGATTGAAGTTCTTTTCAATAAAATCACTCAGCAGTGTAATTTGCGCCACTCTGTCTCGACTGGGAATAGAAGCTAAAATAGGTTCATAAAATCCACCGGTGAAAAATTCTAATTGAGGTGACAATTCCTGTATTAAAGCAAACAAAGTTGGGCGATTTTTTTTGATGAATTCAAAAAGCCAACCACTGAAGTGAACGGAGCATTTAAATTGCGGATACTCTTTTAAAATCATAAAAAAAGGTTCATACGATTTTTCAATGATTTCGTATACAACGTGGTCGAAATTATCGATGGGTTGGTGGCAGTGGATACCAAAGAGTAAACTTGTTTTCATAATGCAACCTTTATTGAAGTAAATACACATTTTAATGTAAAGATTATTAAAAAGCTTACATCTTTATGACATATTTAATAATTTATAGTAGAATACTATCATAATGTAATGATAATGTGATTACAATAAGTATCATTTGTGAGACTGAAATGTAACTATTTGATAATATACTATTTAAAAATTCAACAATGGAGAAAACTATGGCATTAAAAGTGGCAATAAATGGAACAGGAAGAATAGGGTTGATTGTAGCAAAAATTATTGTTGCACGAGACGATATTGAGTTGGTCGCTATGAATACAACCAGTAAAATGGATATGTTATTGTATTTATTAAAATACGATTCTGTTCACACTGGCGTTGATGCGGTATTCATTGATGATACAACAATTAGTATTAATGGCAAAAAAGTAAAAATTTTCAGCGAACGTGATCCTTTAAAAGTAGATTTTGGAGGATGTGGTGCAAAAGTGGTTATTGAATGTACGGGAAAATTCCTAACATTAGAGAGTTGTCAAGGGCATCTGAAAAATGGGGTTGAAAAAGTGATTATGTCAGCTCCTGCAAAAGATGACACACCAACATTTGTGTATAAAATTAATTCCAATATTTACAAAGGTGAGCCAATCGTTTCAAATGCTTCTTGCACAACAAATTGTTTGGCTCCAATTTGTAAAGTCTTAGACGAAGCCTTTGGAATTGAAAATGGGTTAATGACCACCATTCACTCTTACACCAATGACCAAAATATTTTGGATGTGAAACACAGTTCAGATAACCGACGTGCAAGAGCAGCAGCTTTAAATATGATTCCTACAACCACAGGAGCTGCAAAAGCCATCAGTAAGGTCATGCCAAATTTAAGTGGAAAACTCAATGGTTATGCCATGAGAGTTCCCACAGCCGATGTTTCAGTTGTGGATTTAACGGTCAATTTAAAACAAGAAGTGACCAAAGAGTTGATTAACGAAGCGATGAAAAAAGCCAGCTTAAGTACGTTTGTAGGATTACTTGAAATCGATGAAGACCAAAGAGTTTCCAGTGATTTTATTGGAAGTTCCTATTCGGCTACCTTTGTACCTGATATGACGTGTGTGGTGGATAAAAAATGCGTTAAAGTTTTAGCGTGGTATGACAATGAGTGGGGATACAGCAGTCGATTGGTGGATATGACCCTGTTTATTGGTAATTATAAGTAATATTTAAATTAAAAAAGGCAAGACATGGCAATAGCAATTATGACTTCAGGTGGAGATTGTGCAGGAATGAATCCTGCAATTAAGCAATTTGTGGATTATTGTTATTTAAAAGGGGTTCAACCTTATTTAATTTATGACGGATTAGAAGGCTTAATCGATAATACCATTGTCAAAGCCAGCTACGAAGATGTCGCTGGATTAATGCACGAAGGAGGAACGAAAATTCGTTCTTCTCGATCGAAGCGATTTTTTGAATTAGAGTATCGACAACAAGCCTATGATAATCTTAAAAAACAAGGCATTGATAAAATTATTGTCTTAGGTGGCGATGGTTCTTTTCGAGCCTTTAACCAATTTTACAAAGATTTTGGGATTAATTTTGTAGGGATTCCCTCCACGATTGATAACGATATTTTTGGAACAGATTATTGTTTGGGTGTGGATACGGCTTTAAATATGATACGTGTAGCAGCCGATGCCATTCGAGATACTTCTTCTTCTTTTAAACGTGCGTGTGTGATTGAAACCATGGGAAGAGATTGTGGGTATTTGGCACTTATTACCGCGATTACGTGTGGGGCTGAGGTGTGTATGATTCCTGAATTGGAATACGATTTAGACGCCATTGCCAAACGATTAAAAACAGAATTAGACAATGGACGAAAATATGTTGTTTGTGTGGTTTCAGAAGGGTGTAAACACAATGTGTGTACGAGTACTCAAGATTTGGTCAAATGGCTTGAAAAAGATTTGGGGGTTGAAACTCGAGCAACCATTTTAGGGCATGTTCAAAGAGGGGGAAATCCCACGGTGTATGACAGACTCATGGCGTGCGAGTTTACTATGTTTGCCGTGGATTATATTTTAGAAAATGAAAAAAGTAACAGTGTGATTGTCTATAAAGAGAGCAAATTTGAGTTCGTATCCATTGAGTATGTTAATTCTGGAAAATATGAAATCAGACAAGAGTTATTAGATTTAGCCAAACGGCTATTTAATTAAAGAAGAGGTGATTTTATGAAAGCAATAGTACTAGCAGGTGGATTTGGAACACGAATCCAACCTTTAACCAACTCTATACCAAAACCCATGCTTCCGATTTTGAATCGACCAATGATGGAGCATATCATTGTCAAATTAAGAGATGAATTACAAATTACACAAATTGCTGTAATGTTGTTTTTCAAACCAGAAGTGATTAAAAATTATTTTAAAGATGGAAAAGAGTGGGGCGTTGAAATTACCTATTATCAACCCGATGATGATTATGGAACGGCGGGGGCTATTGCATATGCTCGGGATTTTTTAAAAGAAACGTTTATTATTGTCAGTGGCGATTTGGTCACGAATTTTGATTTTAAGAAAATTGAAAAATTTCATAAATCCAAACAATCTAAATTAACCATTGGACTCACTTCGGTGGAAAATCCGTTGCAATTTGGCGTGGTTATTGCCAATAAAAATGGAGAAATTGAGAAGTTTTTAGAAAAACCCAGTTGGGGAGAAGTTTTCAGTGATACCATTAATACAGGTATTTATATGCTTGAACCAGAAATCATGGACTCTATTCCCTACGGACAGAATTTTGATTTTGCTAAAGATTTGTTCCCAAAACTCATGAAAGAGAATATTACGCTTTGGGGATGTGCCCTTGAAGGATATTGGCGAGATGTTGGAAATCCTGAAAGTTATCGAGAAGTCTACAAAGATATTTTTAATGAAGAGGTCGTTTTACACTTTGCAGGAAAAAAAGAGTCCACACCACATGCCCTTGTATACAAAGAAAAAGGGGTGAAAATTCATGAAAATGTACGCCTAAAAGGGGTCGTTGTTCTTGGAAAGAATGTTAAAATTGCAGAGGGTGTCACCTTAGAAAATGTCTGTTTGGGCGATAATTGTATTATTGGAAAACACGTTGAATTAATTCAAAGTGTTCTTTGGCAAAATGTGGTGGTTGAAACCAAAAGTAAATTAAAAAATGCTGTTATTTGCAACGATAATGCGATTAAAGAGGAAGTCAAAGTTTCTGTGGGCGTGATTGTTGCCGAGAAATGTGAAATCAATAAAAAAGTTAGTTTTGAACGAGATGTTGTTATTTGGCCTGATAAAATCATTGATGAAAAATCGGTGGTAAGTCAAAATATTATTTGGGGTGATAAATATAAGTCGTCTATTTTTCAAACAGGAAAAGTCATCGGACGTACTAATATTGAGCTTTCATCTCAAATGGCAGCTAAATTGGCAGAGTCGTTTGGTTCCATTTTACCCATTGGAAGTAACATCTATGTTTCGCGTGATTATCATAAAAGTTCACGAATGTTAAAACGGGCTTTTTTAAGTGGAATACTTTCAACGGGAGTCAATGTATTTGATGTTGAAAGTGTCTCTTCCAATGTGATGCGACACAATTTATCCAATAACGATAACGTCGTTGCTGGAATTCACATTCGGCAATCGGTCATCAATGAAACTGAAACTGAAATTATTTTTTATACCAACGAAGGCTTGCCTATAGATACCAATTTGGCAAAATCGGTGGAGCGAATTTTCTTTTTAGAGAATTTTAGACGCGTAGATTACAACCAAATTGGCGATATTTTTGAGAATGAAAATATTGTAGAAAAGTATGTCAAAGATATTACTCAAAGTATTGACAGCAGTGGATTACAAAATAAAAATATTAAAATTGCTACTGATATTATGTTTGGGTCAAGTTCAAATATTTATCCTAAAATTGTCAACGAATTGGGCATTGAATCAATTATTTTAAATGCCTATAAAGACGATAAGCAGTTGCAAAAGATTCCAACGATTATTCAAAAATCGCACCACGATGTGGGAAAAATTGTTAAGTATCTCAATTTAGATTGCGGATTTTTGATTTATCCCAATGGGCAAAAATTGCAAATTGTCTGCGATGATGGAGAATTATTGGGAGATTATGTAGCCCTATTGGTTATTTTGGATTTATTGGATAAAACCACCACGCAAAAAGTAAAAGTGTTTCTTCCCGCTTGGGCGCCTGATTTTATTGAATATAAAAACGTTGAAGTTACGCGGGCTAAACTTGAAAATATTAAAGGTTCACAACTCCAAGAGTTTGATTTAATTGCCAACACCGATGGGCAATTTGCCTTTACTCAATTTGGCTTTACCAGCGATGCCTTGTATGTGAGTTTTAAAGTCTTAGAACTTTTAACCAAAAGCCAATGCAAACTTTCTCAAATAGCACAAGCGTTAAAACCATTTTCCTATCGAGGTGAAAATGTGGCGTGTAAAAGTACCCTAAAAGGTAAAATTATGCGAAAATTTTTGGAAGCAGCCGAGGGGAAAAATCACTCAACAGCCGATGGCGTAAAAATTTGGGTTACGAAAAAAGAGTGGATTTTAATGGTTCCTGACCAACATCGAGAATTTTTAAATATTTATATTCAAGCAAAAAATGTGGATAATGCCAATAAAATCTTTGAAACTTACTATAAAAAAATAGAAAAGTGGAAAGATGAGTAAAAAACTCTATATCAGCTTTTTATGGCACATGCACCAACCGTACTATAAAGATGACAGCAACAATAAAGTAGTCATGCCTTGGGTGTTTTTGCACTGCTTAAAAGATTATTACGATATGCCGTATTATTTAGAACAGCACGGTAAAATAAAAGCAACATTTAATTTAGTACCATCTTTATTGGAACAAATTATTGCTTACAGCACTCATGAAGCGGAAGATAAGTTGCTCGAAGTGATTAAAAAAGAGACGAATCTTTTAAGTGAGTATGAAATAACGCTGCTTTTAGAGTATCTTTTTTTATCCAATTACGACAATATGATTAAACCTTTAAAACGTTATCATGAGTTGTATTTACGTTATCAAGAAGCGCAAGGGTGTGAAGGACTCTTTACCTTTGATGAAATTTTAGATTTAGAGGTGCTGTTTTTACTTTCATGGTGCGGTAACTATTTGCGACAAAATAATGCCTTTGTTAAAGCGTTGTTAATGCAAGAATCCAATTACAGCCAAATGCAAAAAACAGAGTTGTTAAAAGAGTTGTTTGCTTTTATTGCAACGATAATTCCTTACTATAAAACACTTGAAAATAAACATCAAATTGCGATTTCAACAACACCTTTTTATCACCCGATATTGCCTTTGTTATTGGATAAAAGCAGTGCAAAAGAAGCCCGTGAAGATGTTGTTTTACCCAACAGCAATGCCAGTTATAAAGAGTTTGCTCATATGCAAGTGCAAGAAGCGGTTACGTATTATGAAACGCTTTTTGGAAAAAAACCAACAGGATTTTGGCCCAGTGAAGGAAGTGTGAGTTTAGAAACCATGAAACTTCTGGCTAAAAATGGAATTCAATGGGCTTGCAGCGATGAAGAGATTTTATACAAAACAGTTTCAAAACCTAAAAATGAGAGTTTGTATTATCCGTATTCTTTAAAATTTGGAACACAATCCATTCATCTTTTTTTCAGAGATAAATATTTAAGCGATTTAATTGGTTTTGAATACAGTAAAAAAGAGCCTAAAAGTGCGGCTGAAGATTTTATAGCACATTTGCATACGATTTATCTTAATGGTGAGAGTTCACGATTGGTCAGTGTCATTTTAGACGGAGAAAACGCGTGGGAGTATTATCCCCATAATGCCCAAGATTTTTTCCATGAGTTGTACTCTTTGTTAGAAACCCAAGAGTGGTGTCAAACCATTTTATTTGATGAGGTAAAAAATTTCTCAGATTTGGAAATCAAAGAGTTAAGTCACATTGCCACGGGAAGTTGGATCAATGCCAATTTTGATATTTGGATTGGAAGCCATGAAAAAAACAGAGCGTGGGAATTATTGGATATGACCAAAAACTGCTACGATGCCAACAAAGACTCTTTTGATGATCTTACTCAACAAAAAATTAAAAAAGAGTTTATGACGGCATTGGGAAGTGATTGGTTTTGGTGGTATGGCGATGACCATTTTACGGTTTTGAAATCGAAGTTTGATAAACTTTTTAGAAAGCATTTAAAAAATATCTATAGACTTATGAATGTAGATATTCCTATGGATATTTTATTGCCGATTGTGGATAAAAAACCCATTAGTGGTTTTCACACCAAACCAAAAGAGAAACACACACCCATTATTGATGGGCGCAAAACCGATTTTTATGAGTGGTTGTATTCGGGGTATGTGGATTTGAAAAAAGATTTCAGCACCATGGACAGTTCTTCTTTGGTCATTGATGGGTTTCATTACAGTTGTGATGCGCATAACAATCTCTATTTTTTGTTTAAATTTTCAAAAATTAAATTAAGTTTTGAGGATTCTTTGCTAAGCTTAACACTCAATAACGAAAATTATCGTTTTGGTGTAACCCAAGGAATACAAGTTTTTGATACATTTAGTGTTGCAATAGATGAGTACATTGAAGTTAAAATTAACGCCGTAAAAGAGAAAAGTGTATTGATGTCTTTGGAGCTTTTTCATAAAACAATTAAAGTTCAGTTTGCCCCAATTAATAAAGAAATTATACTCAATTTTGAAAAACAAGATTTTCAAAAATGGTATATTTAAATAGGAGAGATGTTGTCAGAGTTCAGATATTGTAAGTTAAGTAAAGAGTGGACCTTGTTTGCTCCTGAGCGACTTTTACGCCCTAAAGATTTCAGTAAAAATCAAAACGAGGCAATCAGCCAAGAAGAAGAGTGCCCTTTTGATGTGCATAAAGAGCATTTAACCCCTTTAGGTATTGCTGAAATTATTCAAGAAAATGCGTGGCAATGTCGAGTTGTACCCAATTTGTACAATGCGTTGTCCATAGATGTTGAAGTTCAAAGTACCAAAGATGGTTTTTTTGACAAGTTTTCAGGTTTTGGTGCACATGAAGTGTTGATTGAAACACCGTTTCACGACAAGCAGATGTTTGATTACGATTACAATGATTTTAGTAATTACTTAACGCTTTTACAACAACGAACTCAAAATTTACAAAAAGATACTAGGCTGGCTTTTTTGTCTATTTTTAAAAACCAAGGTGAAAATGCAGGGGCATCGTTGAGTCATGCGCATACACAACTTATGGCAATGCCTTTTTTACCTAAAAAAATGGAAGAAGAGATTGCCTTAAAAAAGAGTTATTTTCAAGAACACAAACGCGCATTATTGGATGATTTGGTGTATGAAGAGTACAATTTTCAGAAAAATATTGTGTGTGAAAATTCAGATTTTATGGTCTATTGTCCGTATGCTTCAAAATTTGCGTTTGAAGTTAAAATTGCAAGCAAGAAAAAATTATCCAGTTTAGTGGAATTTGATGCCAAAGATATTTCTGCACTCAGTGATATTTTGCACGATTTTTTT
>JBAYZM010000026.1:0-15608 GCA_041672515.1 Arcobacteraceae bacterium | reverse complement strand
CTCTTTGAGTCGCTCTTCATCAAACATTTTTCTAGGTTGATTAGGGTTTGCTTTAATTAATTCAACATCAATTTCTGTTATACCTGAACTTGGTTGTGTCGTTGATCTGCCGTAAGCCGTTTCAACTTCTCCTAATAATTCGCTAAGTCCTCTTCCTAGTGCCATGTTATTATCCTGCTATTGCTCGTGCTAAATTTGTGTATGCTTTTGTTCCAATGGCTTTATCATCATAAAGCATGATAGGTTTCCCAAAACTTGGGCTTTCTGCCAGTTTGATATTTCGTGGAATAACCACATACGAATCTTCATCGATTTTAAACAATTTATTTTCAAAATGTTGTGCCAAATCCGCAAAAACTTGTTTTGAAAGATTATTTTGTTCACTGTACATCGTCGGTAAAAAACCTCTAATTTGAAGTTGTCGGTTAATCGTTTGCTTAACCAACTTAATTGTATTTAATAACTGTGCCAATCCTTCAAGTGCAAAAAACTCACACTGAATAGGAATAAGAACTGAGTTAGCCGCACTTAAGGTATTAATAGTAATGGGTCCCAGTGCCGGAGGCGAATCAATAATAATATAATCGAAATCTTTTTTAATAGGGTCAATTTTTCGTTTTAAAATCAACTCTCTTTCATTGGTATTTCGATAAAACTCTTTTTCAATCCCAACTAAACCAATATTTGAAGGTGCTACTTTTAGATTTCCAATTTCACTGTCTAAAATAATTTCAGAAAGCTCTTTAGTTCCTAATAGCACGTGATAAATATTATATTCATAGGTATCTCTTTGAAATCCCAATGAAGTGGTGGCATTTGCTTGTGGGTCAGCATCTATTAACAATACTCTCTTACCTTCAAGTGCTAAAGCCGCACTTAAATTTACAGCAGTGGTAGTTTTACCTACTCCGCCTTTTTGATTTGCAATTGCAATTATTTCTGTTGTCATCGTAAACTAAACACCTTTTTATCGCCTAAACTAACTGAACCATCGTCATTTAGCACGGCATTTTTTAAAGAAACTTTCTCGCCATTCACCGTAGATTTGAAAAACCTACTTTTTTGAAATTCTATCTTAAACTCACTAAAAATATGCTTCCATAAAATTAATTTCTCTAATTTTAAGAAATAGTCATTTAAAATATCATTAGGTGACATTTTAATATCCAAATGTCCATATTCTTCATCGACTTTTTCTAAGTTAAGCCCTATTCCACAGTAAATAAGTTCACTGTTAACCGAAGTAATCGTTCCCCCGATTTTTTTATTATCGGCATAAAAATCATTGGGCCATTTTAGCCAAATTTTTGAACCTTTTTCTTCCAATATCATTTTCAGAATATAGGAAAAATAAATCGATGCCGATTGCAAAGGCAAATCATGAGGTAAACTGCTTTTTTTCAATACAAAGGAAAAAAAGAGATTCCCTCTTTGCCCTATCCAAACATTGCCTCTGCTACCAATTCCATTGGTTTGAAGTGTGGTTGCAATACACAAAGGCTCTAAAAACCCTTCGGTTTGAATGTGATTTTTTAAATAACTGTGCGTTGAATCAACTTGATCTAATACGATAATTTTCATCAAACCATTATACATAATTCTACTTTAATATGAATAGAATATAATACTAAAAAATAACCGTTGGATTGTATATGTTAGACCCCGTTTTACCTATTGCTTTATACCTAACTTTTGGGTATTTATTTAAAATATTTATAAAAGATAACTCCAAGGAACTCGTCGATTTTGTCATTTATTTTTCTCTTCCTGCGATGGTTTTTGTCAAAATCCATCCTTTGACTTTGGATTTAAAAATTATCAATTTGATTTGTATGTTCAATACCATTATTTTTGCTAATTTACTCCTCTCTTATGCCATGGGTAAATTTTTTAAATTCGATAAAAAAACTTTAGCCACATTTATGGTTGTTGCCACATTTGGGAATACTTCGTTTATTGGTTTTTCATACATTGACGCTTTTTACGGGCAAGATTATGTGGTGTATGCTTTAATTTACGATTTGTTTGGTTCGTTTTTATTGGTCGTTTCATTGGGTGTTTTTGTCATCAATTGGGGCAATGGTGAAGTGATAAAAATGAAAACCATATTTAAAAGTGTTTTATTTTTCCCGCCCATTGTGATGTTTTTTATTACCATTTTTGCAAAATTCTTGCCCATTCCAAATTTTATGATGAACACAGCCCAAACCATTGGTGCAACGTTGGTACCACTTGCTATGATTGCCATTGGAATGAAACTGGAAATTAAAAATATCTTTTATAAATTTAAAGTAACCAGCCTTGCCCTTTTTCTTAAAATGATACTGATGCCATTGTTTGTGATGCTGCTTTTTAGTCTGTTTTACACCTTAAATGATACCTGGAGTAAAGTAACCATTTTAGAAGTTGCCATGCCACCTATGACAACGGCCGTTATTTTAGCCATCAAAGGAGGATTAGATGAGCGACTTGCCATCAATGCTTTAGTTATTGGGGTTATTTCATCCTTAGCAACGGTGACTGGTTTTTATTTTTTACTGGGCTGAAAATAAAAGTCTAGTTTATAAAATCTAAAATGCCTAAACGTTGCCCTCTTAAATAATCAAGCGCACTGAGTTCATTTTTAGAAGGCGCTTGAAATATCTTGATTTTCACTTTTCCTTTTTGACAACCAACGACAACACCCTCTTTGTCTATCTCTAAAATTTGTCCGGCTTGATTGCAAGAAGTCTCGTCGAGCAAACTGATTTTTTTTAGTTTTAAACCCGATTGCAAAAAAACACCCGGCCAAAAAGAGTAAGCTTTATATTTTAAAACCAATGCTTTAGCACTTAAAAAAGTCACTTCTCCGTGCTCTTTTTTGATTTTTTTACACAAAGAACTCAGCATATTGTTTTGTTTTAAAGGGTGTAAGCTATCAAAATGATGAAGCACTTCAATGGTCAATACGGCAGCTTCTTGCGATAATTTATCAAAAGCCTCTTCCACTTCTAAAGTAGGTTCGATTTTCAAATACTTAAAGCCTAAAATATCACCCGTATCGAGTCCTTCTTCCATAAGCATTGCTGTAACACCCGTGTACGTATCATCGTGTAAAAGTGCCTCTTGAATAGGACTTGCTCCTCGATATTTGGGTAACAAAGAGGCATGAAGATTAATGCAAGGTGCAATTTCTAAAATGGCTTTGGGCAAAATTTGTCCATACGCAGCTACTACAATAAAATCGGCTTTTAAAGCTTGAAGTTCATCCACCATGGCTTGATTGTCTCGAAGTTTTTCTGGCTGAAAAATAGGAAGAGAAAGATGGTTATCAAGACAATATTGTTTAATATGAGGAGGTGTAAGTTCTTGCTTACGCCCTACTTTTTTATCTTGTTGTGTAAAAAGTGCAACCACATCAAAGTTTTTTTCTAAAAGCTTCTCTAAAATAGTTGTAGCATAACTGGGTGTCCCCATAAATACTATTCGTTTTGACATTCTTACGCCTTTTTAAATACTGTTCCACCAACATGGTTCTGATTAACTAAAAATTGTGTGGCAAAATGCAAATCAAATCCACTGCTTAAATACATGGGGATATCTCTTTTGAGTAAAAAATCCGCAGCTTTTAGCTTGGTTACAATTCCACCTGTTGCAAATTGGGTGTTAGGAGTGTGTTCCCCTTCTAACATTTCATCGCTAATAGTATGAACAAATTTTAAAAGGTGTGCATCTTCATATTGATGAGGATTTTTATTATAATACCCATCAATATCGGTTAAAATTGCTAATAAATCTGCTTCAAAATAATAGGTTACATGCGCTGCTAATTGGTCATTATCTCCAAAAAGCAATTCATCGGTTGCCGTTACGTCGTTTTCATTGATAATAGGCACAACTTTGTTTTCTAGCAATACTTCAATCGCCCCTTTAGCAAAAGCGGTTCGTTTTCGTGAATCAAAATCATCGGCAATTAAAAGCATTTGAGCACACACAATATCGTGCTCTTTAAATCGTTCTTTGTAGTGTTTCATTAACAAAGGTTGCCCAATAGCAGCCAATGCTTGCCGGTTTGTTACGGATTTTTTATCCAAAGGCAATGAGGTAAATCCCGACGCAACCGCTCCAGAACTGACTAAAATAACTTCAATATCTTGCTTTTTTAACAAGGCTATAAGTTCTACTAAATTATTTAATCTCTCCAGTGCCAATTTACCATCTTGCGTTAAAACAGCACTTCCTACTTTTAAAACGACTCTTTTCATTATTTGCTTTTTCCTATTAAATCATATAAAGCATGGGTTAATGCTTTGGTATTTAAATGCGTTACCGACGAAATGGGTAAAATGAAATAGGGTTTACTCGTATCAAAACGAGCAAATACAGTATCTTGCACATAATATGGCAACGTTTTATCAAAACCAAATTCATTGCTTTGTGTTGGCTCTAAACCTAACTCTTGAATAAATTTGATAATATCTTCTTCTAAATTTCCAGCATAATAGGCATCAATTTTAGTTAAAGCAATGGCATAATTGCGTTTACTTAACTCATTGGAGAATTTTTTTAACTCTTCTTTTAAAACGGTAAGCTGGTCAATGGTTGTTCGATAATTGGCTATATCAATGGTAAATAACAATGTTTTGGTTCGTTCAATGTGTCGTAAAAACTCTAATCCTAACCCTTTACCATCACTTGCTCCATCAATAATTCCTGGAATATCTGCCATGACAAAGGAGTTATAATCCCCTGCATCAACTACCCCTAATTTTGGAGTTAATGTAGTAAATTCATAATTGGCAATTTCAGGCGTAGCATTGGATACCGTTGAAATTAGGGTTGATTTTCCCACATTTGGGTAACCTACTAATCCCACATCTGCTATAAGTTTTAACTCCAAACGAATGGCTCGTTTTGTTCCAGGAAGTCCAGGTTGTGCATACGTTGGTCGTTGGTTTCTTGAATTTTTAAAGTGAACATTTCCCAATCCACCTTTTCCACCTTCAATTAAGGTAACCACTTCACCTTCAACTAATAAATCTAAAAGCACATCACCGGTTAAATCATCAATGATTTGCGTTCCAGGAGGAACACTTAAAAGCAACGTAGGAGCAGACTTTCCAGTCATATTTCGCCCCATTCCTTGTTGACCATTCTCAGCTTTAACGATATTTCGTCCTTTAAACCATGACAAAGTATCGGCATTGCTATCAACTACAAAAGCGACATCTCCACCTTTTCCACCATCACCGCCATCAGGTCCACCTTTAACAACAAACTTTTCTCTTCTAAAAGAGGCACATCCCTGTCCACCTTTTCCTGATACAATCGTAAATTTTACACTATCTATAAACACACAAACCTCCGTTTAGTGAAAAGTGAAAAATCAAAAGCATAACGTTAACTGTTAACTTTCAACTGTTCACTAAATTTTATTGACAAAAAAAGGGTGTAGGCAAACTGCCATACACCCTTTTTTCAAACATTTAAAAAGTCAGATTTACGAAGCGTAAACTGAAACTTTTTTTCTATTTCTATCTTTGATTTCGAATTTAACTTTTCCATCAATTAAAGCATAAATTGTATGATCTTTACCAATTCCAACATTGTTTCCAACGTGGATTTTTGTTCCTCTTTGTCGAATAATGATGTTTCCAGCTCTTACAACTTCTCCACCATATTTCTTAACTCCAAGTCTTCTACCAGCTGAATCTCTATTATTCTGCGTACTACCTTGACCTTTCTTGTGAGCCATAATCTATCTCCTTGATTTATTTGAGCTTATGCAGCTATTTTAGTAATTCTAATTTTAGTAAAGCTTCTTCTGAAACCTTTTTTTAACTTAGAATCTTTTCTTCTTCTTTTTTTGTAAATAACCACTTTTCTATCTCTATTTACACCAGTACCATCGAGTACTACAACTGCCTCAACTTTTGCAGATGATACAGCGTCTCCACATTTTAATTCACCGTTGTTAACAGCGATTACATCAGTAATTATGAGTGTTTCTTTAGCAACTTTTCCAGTGTAATCGATATCGATTAAATCACCTTCTGAAACTTTATATTGCTTTCCACCACATTTGATAATTGCGTACATTTTCTATCCTTAGGTTGTCTATTCTATTATTGCTCTGCTTTTTTGTGAAGCGAATAGTATCTTATTTTAGTTTAAACTTTCTTTAAGCCAAAACCTAATTAAAGAAATCTCTCATAACTGCAATCACATCTATTTCTACAAGGACATTTTTAGGTAATGTTTTAACTGCAACCGTACTTCGTGCTGGTTTATGTTCTCCAAAATATTCAGCATAAATAACATTAACCACACCAAAGTCATGCATATCTTCTAAATAAATGGTAACTTTAACAACATCACTTAACGTACATCCCGCTTCTTCTAAAACATGTTGCAAATTTGTCAACACTTGTCGAGTCTGTTTTTTGATATCATTTTCAACTAATTCACCACTTGGAGTCAGTGCAATTTGTCCTGAAGTAAAAACCATTCCATTGGCTTTAATTGCTTGCGAGTAAGGTCCGATTGCAGCAGGTGCATTTTCAGTTTTAATTATTTCCATAAGTACTCTCCTAAAATTTACAGCATTCTACAAAAAAAATAGTTTTGAGTTTATTAATTTACAGATTATAGGTAATTAATTTCCCTTTTTTTAACTGCATGATATTATCACGGATTTTAACAATCATATTTTTCTTTTCATTATGTTCTAACTCTTCTTCATATTTAATACCATTTAATTTTTTTTCATAAAATTTAATCAGTAAAACACGTAATTCATTGGTCAGTCGCTCATCATCATACGTTTCTAATTGTTCATTTAACAATATTCCAATGAGTTTGGGATTCTCTTTTTCATTTAAAAGCATCTCAAATTCGCCTCGATGGTATTCAAACATTGAAGCATCAATGACATCTAAGACCATTTCTAAACGATTGGGTTTATCGGCAATAGATTTAATAATACATAACTCTGCAATATCTATTTTGGTTAATTGAACATTATTTCTATTATCCACTCTGTGATGTTGGATTTTAATAAACTTTTCATTAATATTGAGTCGTGATGCCAAATATCGTCGGTATTCATCTTGAAAAATTTGGTTGAGTGTTTTTAAAAATTCATTGGTCTCTTCTAAGGCTTTTTGTTTATTTTGGGGATCATTCAAATCGTATTTGGCAATAATATAATCAATCACAAAAGGAATAAAAGGTTTAGGGTGTTCAAATATGGTATTTAACTCATTAATTCGATTCTCTTTGACCATGTCAGCTGGGTCAATTCCTTGTGCGAAAATAACAACACCTCCCTCAAAATTCCCATTGGAAAGCATGAGTGCGGCTTTGTACGCAGCGTTTAATCCGGCATTATCACCATCATATGCCACAATAATTTTAGGCTCACCTCTTCGTAAGAGTGGCAAGTGGTCTTGAGTCAACGCCGTTCCAAGTGTGGCAACGGCATTATCAAATCCTGCTTGGTGCAACATAATGACATCCAAATAACCTTCTGTGATAATCATTTCATTTTTTTTATAAATATGATCTTTGGCCAAATGATACCCATAAAGCAAACGTGATTTATTGAAAAGTTTTGTTTGAGGAGAGTTGACATATTTGGCATTGTGTCCAGTAATTGTTCGTCCACCAAACCCAACAATACTTCCATTTAAAGCATAAATAGGAAAAGTGATTCGCTCGATAAATCGTGCATATAAGCCATTTTCGCCACTGTCAATAACACCTAACTCTTTTGCATCGGCTAAATTTAAGAAGTTATCTTTAATATAGTTAATGGTTTGCAACGAGTTAGGGGCATACCCTATTTCAAACTTTTCAATTGAAAACTCTGAAATACCTCGACTTTTAATATACTCTTTGGCAATTGCATTGGAAATAAAAAGCTTTTGGTAATATTTATTGATTTCTTGAAGAACTTTCGTGTCGAGTTTTTGTTGATTGGTGTTTTCATAAGAGAGTGAAATATTGTACATTGAAGCCAATTTTTCAATGGCTTCAGGGTACGCTAACTTTTCATATTCCATGACAAATTTAATCGAATCGCCACCCACGCCACATCCAAAACAATGGTAAATTTGTTTGGCAGGACTTATGACAAAAGAGGGAGTTTTTTCTCCATGGAAAGGGCAACACGCTTTAAAATTGGCACCCGATTTTTTGGTTTCAATAAATTGGGAAATAACATCAACCACATCTAAATGGTTTTTTAAGTTTTCAATGGAATCTTTGGTAATCATAACGTGCATTATACTGTTTAAACTCTTTATAAATGTACAATTCGTAAAATTTAAGATTTTCTATGAACTTTTATGATACCATATTAAAAAATTAGACGCTAAGGTGTGGAAGTGGATGGACTGGTTGTAGAGTATAGAGACCCATTATTTGGTATTATTATATTCTTTACACTTATTTTTGTTATCTCATTTTTAACCTATTCTTTTGGGTTGTACAAAGAGAAAAAATCACGAGAAGAGTATCGAAAACTGCTTCAACGATTTGAATTGGGCAATTTAAAAGAAGACGACTATGTGCATTTATACACGACATACAATCTTCCTTTTGATTCTATTATTTTATTGGCATCGACTTTTGTGCATAAGGGAGAATACAATAAGGCCATTGGCGTTTATTTAGCTCTTTTAGAGCATGTTACTGAACGCATTAAAAAAGAAGAACTCCTTGAACTGTTGGGTAAAACCTATTTCAAAGGGGGATTTTTACAACGCAGTAAAGAGATATTTCTAAAAATCTTAAAGTTTTCACCACGCAACAACAACGCACTGGAATATCTGCTGTTGATTTATGAAAAACTCAAAGAGTACGATAAAGCCCAAGAAGTCATAGAATCGTTAAGTGAATTGGACATCGATATTACCCAAGAGACTCTTTACATTAAAACGCTGCAACTTTTACATGACCCTTTACTCTCTTTTGAAAAAAAATCGCAACAGTTGTTAGAACTTTTTAATGAAAACCAACTCATTGAAAGAATGGTCGTTAAATATTTACTCCAGTTCAATAAAACGCTTTTTTGGGAAAATCTGGCTCTTTTTGATATTAAAAAATCGCTGGATTATCTGTGGTATTTGAATTTTGATGATATTAATTTTGATGCCGTTGCCAAAAATCCACTTCTTCAAGAGTTGTATACCGCCAAAGGCTATATTAAAGATGCCCAAAATAGTTCACTGTTTGAGCTTGATATGATGATTATTTCACAAAATGCCAACAGCCATTTTAAAACCGATTTAAATTTTAGATTTTTATGCAACAAGTGCAAAACTACTCACCCTATTTATGAGCCACGCTGTCCGCATTGCCATAAAATTTTAACGTTTAAAATCGAACCTGAACTTACAAGGAAGAAAATTGAAACACATCAATCTTTACAGTGATGGTTCCAGTTTAGGCAACCCAGGTCCTGGTGGCTGGGGAACGATTTTGCAATACAACGGACATACCAAAGAGTTTAGTGGCGGGGAAATCCTCACTACAAATAACCAAATGGAATTAAAAGGAGTTATTGAAGGATTAAAACAGTTAAAAGAACCGTGCAAGGTTACGATTATCAGTGATTCAAAATACGTGGTACAAGCCATCAATGAATGGCTGAGTAATTGGGAAAAAAATGGTTTTAAAACGGCAGCGAAAAAGCCCGTCAAAAACTACGAATTATGGCAAGAGTATTTAGAAGTTTCAAAAAAACATACTATACTTGCAACTTGGGTCAAAGGTCATGCAGGGCATGAAGAGAATGAACGGTGTGATATACTCGCACGCACACAAGCAGAAAAATTAAAATAAAGGAAAAAATATGAGTGATTATTCAAAATTAGAAAAGTGTTTGGGTTATCAGTTTAAAGACAAAAATCTGATAGTCGAAGCACTTACGCATAAAAGTTATAAAAAACCGTACAACAATGAACGACTGGAATTCTTAGGAGATGCCGTTTTAAATTTAATCGTGGGGGAATATTTGTACAATAAATTTCCCAAATCCAATGAGGGTGAACTTTCAAAAATTCGAGCTTCACTGGTAAATGAAACAGGCTTTACAAAATTAGCCAACGACATTCATTTGGGCGATTATATTTATATTTCGGTTGCCGAAGAAAGAAACAATGGCAGAATCAAAGCTTCTATTCTCTCCGATGCATTTGAAGCCATTATGGGTGCGATTTATTTGGAATCGGGGCTTAATAATTTAAAACCTATTATGCTACAAATTTTGGAAAATTCTTACGATAAAATCAATTTAGATGTCTTATTCAGTGATTACAAAACAGCCTTACAAGAGATAACACAATCGATGTTTGGCACCATTCCTGAATATAAGCTAGAAAAATCGTATGGACCTGATCATCAAAAAGAGTTTGAAGTTTCCATTTGGATTGACGATAAAAATTATGGCAGTGCCAAAGGAAAAAGTAAAAAACTGGCTCAACAAGCTGTTGCAAAGATTGCACTTGAGCAATTAAAGGACAAAGAAAAATGAATACATTTGGTCACAGATTTCGATTTACTACGTTTGGAGAGAGTCATGGCAAAGCATTAGGATGTATTGTTGATGGCATTCCTGCTGGTTTAAAAATTGATGAAATATTTATACAAAATGAAATGAACCGTCGAAAACCTGGGCAAAATGAGTTTGCAACAGCAAGAGATGAAGGGGATAAAGTTGAAATATTAAGTGGGGTGTTTGAAGGCATTTCCACAGGAACTTCCATTGCCATGGTCATTTTTAATGAAAACCAAAAAAGTGGGGATTATTCCAATATAAAAGATTTATTCCGACCAGGACATGCTGATTTTACCTATTTTAACAAATATGGAATCAGAGATTACCGTGGTGGGGGAAGAAGCAGCGCAAGAGAAACAGCAGCTCGTGTTGCAGCTGGGGCTATTGCAAAACTCTTGCTCAATGAACTCAATATTTGTGTGCAAAGTGGTATTTATGCCATTGATGGCATTGAAGCCAAAGAATTTGATTTTTCTCATGTAAAAACTTCAGAAATTTATGCTTTAGATAAAAATGTGGAAGAAGCCCAAAAAGAAGCCATTAAACAAGCAAAAAAACAACATGACAGTGTGGGTGGAGTTGCCATAGTAAATGTAAAAAATGTTCCTGTTGGTTTGGGTGAACCTTTATACCATAAACTTGATGCTCAAATTGCCAATGCCATGATGGGAATTAATGCAGTTAAAGGGGTGGAAATTGGGGAAGGATTTAATTCCTCATCGCTTAAAGGGAGTCAAAACAACGACCAAATCAATGCCAATGGATTTTTAAGCAATCACAGCGGTGGAATTTTAGGAGGTATATCCAATGGCGATGAAATCAATGTTAAAGTCTATTTTAAACCAACACCCTCAATTTTTATTAAGCAACACACAGTTGACACACATTCAAATGAAGTGGAATGCGAACTCAAAGGGCGACATGACCCATGTGTAGCAATAAGAGGAAGTGTGGTTGCAGAATCCATGATGGCATTGGTCTTAGCCGATATGTTGTTATTGAATATGAGCAGTCAAATTAAGAATATTAAAAAGGTGTATGAGTAAAGTAGTTTACAATAGCCTCTCTTGAAAAGCTAAAGCTTTCCGCTTTTACTTTCTTTATCCGTAAAGAAAGTAACAAAGAAACTCTCCACGGCATCGACGGCGAAGCTTCCCTCCCTTATTATTTTATTCTTTTCAGCTCTGCAAAACTCGCTAAAGAGTGCGTTTAGCACTCTTCTTAACGCTCAAACAGTTTCGAGCTTGTTTTGAAAAGAATAAAATAAACGCTCGGCGTCTGCTGATGTGGAAATATAAATCCCTACAGTTCAAACTCCCCTTAATAAATTAAGATAAATAAAAGTTAGAAGTATAGAGAATCAAATATGCAAATGTCCTTATCCCTTTTTTGCCAACATCTGCAAAAGCCGAACGATTGTTTTCTATTTTCGGAAAAGCCCGAAACTGTTTGAACAAAGAAATGTGCTAAATGCACATTTTTTGTGAGTTTTGCAGGGCAGAAAATAGAAAACAATAAGTGAGGGAACCCAAAGGGCTTTGAAGCCGTTGGTGGTTTTGCTTACTTTGTCCATACAAAGTAAGAGGGCGGAAACCTTTAGGTTTTCAAGAGAAGTATTTTTTAATCTTTTTTGATGATTTTATCATTATTATTTCTAAATTAACAGAATGTATGTTTTCTTATTTTTTATAAGACATTAAAGTGGAGATTCAACCTCAGGGGGTGTAAATGTAAAATCTCTTAAATCTTCACTTAGACTATTTATCCTTTTGACAAAATCCAAAGTTGCCCGTTGTTTTTGTTTGACAATGAAAGGCTTCGCTTTTGAAGAAACAGTAAAAAAAGCCAAACAAAATGCCGATGAACTCAAAGCTTTAGGGGAAGAATTTAAAACTAAGAAGTAAATATTTATCCAAAAACATTGCAATTTGACATATTATTTTGCTTTTATTTTTTTTGGTGCTATAATTTATAAAAAATTAAAGGAAAAAAATGGCTAATGAACATATAAAATTTGATGTTACAAATACTGATAAATATTTAAATACTATAAAAGATATGTCAGAATCACGCAAAGTTGATATTTCACAGGTAATAGAAGCGATAAAATATACAGAATTAAAACAGCAATCAGAATTATTAATACAACATAATTACAGAGCATCTTCTGACTTACAACACTCAATAAAAAATTCGTTAAATCAAATAGAAAAGGTTTTAAAACAAATGACAAATACAATATACAATACGCATAGTATTAGCGATGCTGAAGCTTCAATAGAACCTTATGTTGATGAAATGAGACAAAAAAGATTTTTATTTCTTAAAAATCTTTATTATAAATCAAATGCAAGTAGTTCTAAATATGTTAAAAAATTAGAAATTAAGAAAGATTTAAAGCTTGAAGATGATGAGGCAAATGAAATAATATTTTATTTAGAAAATGAAGGACTTATACATGAATTAGCTTTGTCTAGTGGTGAGATGATGATTTCACATCAAGGGATAAAAGAGGTTGAAGATTCTCTAACAAAGCCTTCAATAGCTACTTTACACTTTCCTCCACAAATCAATTATAATACAACCAATAATACAACTATAGAAACAATGAATAATTCACAATTACAACAAGGAACAACTAACAGTACTCAAAATGGTACATTCACTGCAAATGATAAAGATTTATTGGTCAGTTTTATTAAAGAACTTAAAAGTGAATTGAAAAAATTAAACTTAAATTCCGACGTTGAATCTGAAATTAATTCAGATATCGCAACTATCGAAACTCAACTCTCATCAAGTCGTCCTAAAAAAAATATTTTAAAAGAATCACTATTATCTGTCAAAAATATTTTGGAAGGGTCTATGAGTAATATAATCGCAAGCCAACTTTTAGAAAAAATACCTGATTTATCAAAAAATCTTGGATTATGATAAAAAGATTGCAAACAATAGAAGAGTACGATTCGTTAATAACATTAGTCATGACTTCTGAAAAAGGTTTCATTGCACTTCGAGATAAAAAAGATATACCAAGTGACTCATTAGAGATAATGAATTTAAATTAGTAACGGGGTCTGACCCCATTTAGGGAATAAAACTTAAAAGCTCTATAAAAAAAGCCTCACCAAAAACGAGGCTTTAAAATTCTCACCAAGTGACGAGCAAAGAGATAAAATCCCAAAACCAAATACTTAAAACTACACCCAAAACTACAAAACTACACCCCAGTTGCCACGTAAAAATAAGCTTAAAATCAAGCAATATTTTCAGTTTTTTCTTCATTCCATGATACTCTTTTCTCATAGAGTGAAGAATCAAACTCTAAATTATTTTTATAAAGTGAATAAGCGATTAAAACCAATTTTTTCATAACTGCAATTTGTGCTAATGTTGAATGTTTACCATTCTCTTTTAGCCTATCATAAAATGCTTTCATATATGGATTACTTCTTATTGCACATAATACTGGCATAAATAAAATACTTCTATATATAGAGCTACCTTTTTTTGATATTCTTGATTTCCTTTGTATTGAAGTCCCTGAACTATGTTCTATTGAATCTAATCCACTTAATGCTGTTATTTGTTGTCTATTTGCATTAGGGTACGAGATAAACAAATGAATCAATACAATACCTGATAAATCTCCTAAACCTTTTATTGTTTTTATATAATTAAACTTTTGAGCTAGTTCCTCTTTTGAATGAATTAACTCTTTCATTTGTTCTATTAATTGATTTTCTTGGTTTTTTAAGCTCTTTATATCTTTTTTAATTTGCTTTATAATAAATTGATTACCATCTTTTGATTCTAAGGATTCAAGGTGACCTGAAAAAGCTAATCTTTGTTTTTGTAAAAGTTTATAAAAACTAAGCATCTCTCCTAAATTCTCTTGTAGTTTATCAATAACAGGAACTCTAATATCTTCTTTTTTTGCCATTATTCTAAACTCATATAGCATCTTTGCATCTATAATATCTGTTTTACTTCTATTATTTAATGCTTTTGCAAAGTTAGAACTTTGTCTTGGATTTACTATAAAACAAAATATATTTTTATTTGCACAAAAATGTTTTAATATATTTGAATATGGTCCTGTAGGTTCAAATATAAAAACTAAATTTTTATACTCTTTTTTATAATACTTTTTTAGGTTAGAGTAAAGAGAAGCAATAGTTTTTTTATCATTTTGAATACTAATATTCTCATCTTTAATGGGAATATAAACCTGAAGTGTTGACTTAGCCACATCAATTGAGATAAAATTATACATGAAAGCCTCCTAAGAATTTTAGAAGAGCTTGTTAGGACAGAGTTTTTACTCTGTCTGACTTTAGAGGCTAAATATAACTTCATCTCGCAAAATGCAATCTAGATTATATCTGATTTAGTTGCCACTCAAGTTTTAAATTTAGCTATTACACTGAGGTTCAAACTCATTAATTTTAGTTATTTAATGGTTTTAGAGGTGTGACCAATATACTAAAGCTTTAACTTTTACTCTTCTTTTTATTATAGCTTTTTTGCTATATTTATATTATACGAGAGGTTGAATCTCCACTTTAATTTGTAAAAAATAGATGAATATATAATTTGTTAATTTGCAAATAAGAGTGATACAATCATCAAACGATTAAAAACTAGCTCTCTTGAAAACCTAAAGGTTTCCGCTTTCTTACTTTGTGTGGACAAAGTAAGCAAAACCACCAACGGCTTCAAAGCCCTTTCGGGTTCCCTCACTTATTGATTTCTATTTTCTGCCCTGCAAAACTCGCTACAAGGTGCGTTTAGCACCTTGCTTAACGCTCAAACAGTTTCGGGCTTTTCCGAAAATAGAAAACAAACATTCGGCTTTTCCAGATGTTGGAATAAGGGATAAGGACATTTGCATTTTTGATTTTATATTATTCAAACTTCTCTTAACTCAATTTACAAAAGATAGTTTGAACATTATGGTTTTGTTTCCACATCTGCAGGTGCCGAGTGTTTATTTTCTTTTTTTGAAACCAGCTTTTTAACTGTTTGAAGCGTTAAGAAAGGTACTTAACGCACCTTTTAGCAAGTT
>JBAYZM010000025.1:0-16124 GCA_041672515.1 Arcobacteraceae bacterium | reverse complement strand
GCTATAGAGAAGTGGCAATACCCAGATCCATTCCGAACCTGGAAGTCAAGCACTTCATCGCTGATAATACTGCGGGGTCCCCCTGTCGGAAACGTAAGTCGCTGCCAGCTTTGAGTTTTTTACATACTACACAAGCCTTTACCTAACCTATCCTCTACGATAGCTTTGGTAGAGGCTTTTTTTTCGGCTTTTACTTATCAAATACAAAGGGGCACAAATTGCCAAAAAAAATATTAAAAGCTAAAATACCTTTAATAAAGAAGCCAATTACCAAGAAAGTCTCTGGTTTTTTAGGTGGAAATGCCTTCTCTTCGGCGAAAGTTATTCCGAATAAAGATGCTTACAAAAGAGTTTAATTTTAGAGGAACAAAAAAAAGGGGTCAACCTTTCGGCTGACCCCTTTTCCCCATTTAGTTCTACTACTGACTATTTACGTTAATTATTTAGTCTCTAAAATTTCTATTGAAACAATTTTATCATTTTGATGAATGGCATCTAAGGCTAAAAAGCTGTCTTTATCATTTTCTTCAATTTCTCCAAATACTGTATGTGCTCCATCTAAATGTGGACAAGGAACAAAGCATATAAAGAATTGACTTCCACCGGTATTCTTTCCAGCATGTGCCATAGAAAGGCTTCCTTTTTTGTGGATTTGTTTAGGTGCTGAAGTTTCACATTTAATAGACCAACCGGGACCTCCTGTTCCACTTCCGTGTGGACATCCACCTTGTGCCATAAATCCTGGGATTACTCGGTGAAATTTTAAACCATTATAAAAACCATCGTTGGCTAATGTTGCAAAGTTTGATACAGCAATGGGAGTTGATTCTGGAAAGAGTTTTATCCATAATGTTCCGTTTTCTGTTGTAATTTTTGCGTATTGAAATTTATTTAATTCTTCCGCACTTAAGTGGTACTCTTTTAAATCTTTTCCAAATCCAAACATTGAAATCCTTTAGTGTTAATTTTTCGTATTATACAGTGTAACAATTGAATATAATGTTAGATTTCAAAGTTACTTTTCAGGTGTTAAATAATTTAACTTAACAAGATTCTTTACCACTTCATTAAACATTGGAACGGCTGATTGTGCGGCATAATAATAGTACCAATGTGTACCGGTTGAATTTGGACTAATAACCGTTACACCAATGGTGTATTTATTTTTTTTATCATTCGCAAAACCAAAAAATGAACTGATATACTCTTTTTGATATTTACCACTTCGTGCAATTTGTGCTGTTCCTGTTTTTCCACCAATTTCAAGTCCTTCCATTTTTGCACCGCCTCCAGTTCCTACATCAACGGTTTTAATAAGAAGTTTTTTCATTTTTTCCGCACTTTGCTTTGTAATAACTTGTTTATTATCTTCTCGTTGCAATTGGACGACTTTATCTTCATTCGTTAGAACATGTGAAACAATTTTTGGGGTAGTAATAAAACCATCGTTATTAAAAACTGAATAGGCTTTTAACAGTTGCATAAAGGTTGCTGTCATTCCTTGGCCGTAAGAAACGGTTGCTTTATAGACATTGTCTTCATTTCTATTTTCACCTGCACTTAATTTATAGACTTCAGGAATGTA
This sequence comes from Arcobacteraceae bacterium, assembly GCA_041672515.1. GTDB lineage: Bacteria > Campylobacterota > Campylobacteria > Campylobacterales > Arcobacteraceae > Marinarcus. Next base: position 14,539 of record JBAYZM010000025.1, on the reverse strand, counting down.
ACCCGTAGCTTCAGGGAATAAATCTATTCCTGTTCGTTGGGTAAATCCAAATGCTTTAAAACCATCGCTGAACTCTCTTCCTGATAATCGTTGCGCCAATTGGAGGGTTCCAATATTACTTGAATAAATAACAATATCATCCAATGATAAATAATTTTTATTAAATTCATGGTCATCTTTAATGGTAAATCTTCCTAATTTATAGTTTCCTTTAGGATACTCCCCTTTTGAATTGACACTTCCTTTATTAAAAGCAAAAAATTGTTCATTGGGTTTTATTCTATTTTTATCCATAACCAAAGAAATGGCAATGGGTTTCATGACCGAACCTGGTTCATAGAGATATTCAACCGCATTAACATTTAAATTAGGAATATCTTCTTGACCGATTTGTTCAGGGTTAAAACGGTTTGAGGTGGCTAAGGCTAAAACCTTTCCATTGCTGCTGTCCATAACCGATACAATAATTTCATCGGCACTGAATTTTTCTTTGTATACGTCCAGTTGAGTTTCAATATTTTTTTGCAGTTTTAACGGTATGTTTAAAACCAAAGATAAACCATCTTCTTTATTTTTTATGATGGAATTTTTATTAAATGAAATATATGAAAGAACATCTCTTTCCCCTTTTAATATACCATCTTCAAAGTTATTTAACGCATCGTTGTAACTTTTTTCTAATCCTTTAATTCCATTAACACGAGTTTTCTCATTTTCAGATTCATATTTTGAAATATAACCAATAACCGGAGAGAGCAAGTTGCCATAAGAGTATATTCGTTTTTCACCGCTTACGACAACATCCAATGCCGTTAACATTTTATTTCCATTGATGGTTAAGGCTTTAAAAACATCTAATTTTCTTAATTTGTAGTTTAACTCTTTTAAATTTTTCGCAGTTTTTGAATCAACATTATACGATAATACCAATACTCCCGGCTCTTTTTGAAGGGATTCCTCGATTTTTTTCTCAATTTTTGCAGCGGGAATATCACTGTAAATACTAAACAGTTGAACAAACAAATCTTTTTTATCTAAATCTAAAAAGCGGGTATCTATGATTGCTTTATAGACTTTTTTTGAGGAAGATATCTTAAAATTATCATTGCTAATAACATCGCCACGAACCGCCAATTCTTTTTTGGTTGTTTCCAAAGAGGGCAATCTTCGTTTTTTGGTGGCCGAATTGTAAACCGAAATAATTAAAATAACTAATAAAAGCAGTAAAAAACAAAACAAGTAAATAATTCGTCTTGTTTTGTCATTATTTTCTTGATTCTTTAAAATTTTTGAAGACATATTTATCCATAATATAATATAATTAACAAATGAATTCTACCCAAAAAAGCATTAAACCCAAAGCAGATAATTTGAATCAGCCCGACTATTATTTATTTATTCTTGTGTCGATTTTAATTATAATCAGTATGTTATTTTCTTACTCACTCTCGGCATATACCGTGATATTTTATGAATACAATAACTTCCATTTTTTTATACGTCAGTTTTTAGTTGGCGTTACCTCCATTTTAGTCATGTGGGGAATATCGCAACTGGATCCCTATAAAACACTTAAAGTAGTGGGGATGAGTTTCTTTATTCTTTTTTTTATGATTATGATAGTAATGCCTTTTTTACCCGCTGCATTAGTGACAGAATCAGGAGGTGCAAATCGATGGATACGATTACCAGGATTTTCACTCTCTCCTGTTGAGTTTTTTAAAATCGGATTTGTCTATTTTCTGGCGTGGAGTTTTAGCAGACGTGTTTATGATAAACCCACTAAAATGAAGTGGAAAGATGAAATGCTATTGGTTCTTCCCTATTTTGGGGCTTTTTTAGTTATTGTATTTATTGTAGCCTTTATGCAAAAAGATTTAGGTCAAGTTGTCTTAATGGCATTGATGTTATTTATTATGCTGATGTTTGCAAATAGAAGTATGAAATTCTTCTTTTCACTGGGTTTAGCTGCCATTGTGGGAATGGTAGGTTTAGTGGTTGCTGCACCTCATAGAATCGTGCGAATCCAAAGTTGGTGGAGTATGGTTCAAGACAGTATATTATCGTTTCTTCCTCAAACCATTGCTAACGAGTTACGAATTAAAGAGTTTCCTGAACCGTATCAAGTTTCACACTCACTCAATGCGATTTATAATGGTGGTTTTAGTGGAGCAGGCTTGGGAGAAGGAACCATTAAATTGGGATTTTTATCCGAAGTGCATACAGATTTTGTATTGGCTGGAATTGCCGAAGAGACAGGGTTTCTTGGATTTACGTGTGTGGTTCTACTGATGAGTGCCATCATTTTTCGTATTTTAAAAATAAGTAGACGATCAACGAATCAAATTTTTCATCTTTTTACTTTGGGAATTGCATTAATGATTATTTTTGCTTTTTTAATTAATGCTTATGGGATTTCGGGAATTATTCCTATTAAAGGAATTGCGGTTCCATTACTCAGTTATGGAGGAAGTGCCTTGTTGAGTGTTTCCATTGCGATTGGTTTGGTGTTGTCTATTAGCCGAACCGTTGATTTAAAATAAAGGAAAGAGTTTGGATAAAATTGTAATAACCGGTGGTGGAACGGGAGGTCATTTAAAAGTGGCTCAAGTTTTTATGAATGAATTCCATAAAAGAGGGTACAATCCCATTTATATTGGCTCACAAAATGGACAAGACAAACAGTGGTTTGAACATGAAAGAAAGTTGCAAAAAGCACTTTTCTTAGACTCCAAAGGAGTGGTCAATAAAGACTTTTTGGGAAAAATCAAATCTTTGTTTCAAATTGTAAAACTCTCTTTTTATTGCAGTGATATTTTTGAAAAAGTTAAAGTCACCAAAGTTATTTCTGTAGGAGGTTATTCTGCCGCACCTGCGACTTTTGGGGCTATCATGACCAAAGGTTGCCAACTGTATATACATGAACAAAATTCACGTATGGGAAAGCTTAATTCTCTTACTTCTCGATTTGCAACAGAACTTTTTTCCTCGTATGATATGCATTCTCGCGTACGAGACTATCCCGTTGATTCAAAATTCTTTGATGAAGCCCGTATTCGACAAGAGGTTAAAACCATTATTTTTTTAGGGGGATCTCAAGGGGCAAAATCCATTAATAATTTTGCATTAAAAGTGGCACCTCAGTTAAAAACAATGGGAATACACATTATTCATCAAACGGGGAAAGAGGATTTTAATCGCGTAAGTGAGAAATATAAAGCGATGGATATTGAAGTCAATGTTTTTGATTTTTGTAACGACATTGAAAAGAAAATGGCAAAAGCAGATTTTGCAGTGAGTCGTTCAGGAGCTTCAACATTGTGGGAACTCAGTGCCAATGCTTTGCCAACACTTTTTATTCCCTATCCGTATGCCGCACAAAATCATCAATATTACAATGCAGAATTTTTAGCCCAAAAAGGGTTGGCGTTTTTGAAAACAGAAAATGAACTAAGCCAAGATTTTTTCTTTGAGTGTTTAAAAAAAGATTTAAGCAAAATCAGTAAAGGCTTGGCCGAATCCATTATGAGTGATTCGGTTGAAGTGATGGTGGATATTATTTTAAATGAAAAAAATAAGTAAAATCAGTCCAAATACAATCCGATAAACCCCAAACGCCACAAAGGTAAACTTTTCTAAAAATTTTAGGAATAATTTTATCGTTAAAAATGCCACAATAAATGAAACCACAAAACCAACGAGTAAAACGATAAGGTTTGAGGTGGTAAAATCGTTGTAGTGTTTGAGTAAATCATATCCCGTTGTGGCACACATTACAGGAAATGCGAGTAAAAAAGAGAACTCTGCACTGGCTTTTCGTGTAAGTCCTACAAGCATCGCTCCAATAATGGTAGACCCTGCGCGACTGGTACCTGGAATCAATGCCATAATTTGTGCCAACCCTATAAACAAAGCTTGTTTATAAGAAACTTTTTCGACATCATTGATAAAATGTTCTTTGGGTTTATAATATTTTTCTACAATTAAAAAAATAATTCCACCTACAATAAACATAATGGCGACGGTGTGTATGGTAAACATCGCTTTAACTTGACTGGCGAATAAAAATCCGACGGCACCAATGGGAATAAAGGCCAGAGTGATTTTTTTCCACAGTTCAATGTGTTTAAAGTTAAATTTATCGGGATAATTTAAAATAACAGCCAAAATAGCTGCAAATTGAATAATGACTTCATAGGCTTTATTAACAGTGGTTTGTTCTAAGTTTAACAGTTCACTGGTTACGATTAAATGCCCAGTAGAAGAGATGGGTAAAAATTCAGTAAAGCCTTGAACAATTCCTAAAATAACTGAGTCAATAATGGTCATTGTATTCCTTTTTCTTTGGTGAGTTTAAAAAATAGCTTGAGTGATTTTTTCTCTTTGATTCCGATTTCATAATCAATGTGTTTTAAATAGTCCACGATATTGTGCGACGAAATACCAGAACGTTGGGCATACTGTTTTAAGATGTATTGTGGGATTTTAATTTTTCGTTTATCAAAATGCCGAATCAGTTTTTTAAGAGTGAGTTCATTTTTATTGAAACACAAAACCGCAAATACAAAGGGTAAGTGATATTTGTCTTGCCAAGCTTTGGCTAAATCAATAAAAAAAGTATTTTGATTTTCATGATAAAACTTTAAGGCTTTATCGCCAATCAGTACTTTTCCTTTTAAATCAAGCACTTTTGCTAAAGCATTGGATGTTTGGCTTTGATAATCTTCTTCATTTTCCCCGGGTATGACCAAAACCGATAAAACTTCTTTTTTAGCCACAATACCCAAATTTAATCTTTTTTGATGGCGTGAAGCAATGGAAGAGATAAAAGCAGCATCAACCTCTTTTTTCTTAAATTTATTATTAACATAAGCAGGATAAGATTTTTTGTAATTTATAATCGCTTTCATTTGACTTGAAATGATATTTTTTTTGATGTAAATATGAAAGGGTAGTAAATTAATAAAATCGATTTTACCAAATATCATTTGTAATCCTAAACAAATTTTTTTTTGGTATAATACAGAACTTTAGGTAAATAAGGGGTTAATATATGGTGAATGTAGAATTTTTAGGACCAATCAAAAAAGAGCCATTGCAATTAGAAATTAACAATTTAAATGAGTTAAGTAACGTATTAAAAAATGATGAAACACTGATTAATTGGCTAGAGAGTTGTGCCGTTGCTGTCAATGATATTTTGGTATCTTCTAAAGATGTGAGTTTAAAAGATGGCGATAAAGTCTCACTGCTTCCTCCTGTTTGTGGCGGATAATTTAATTAAAAGTGAATAATAAATAATGAATAAAAAGAACAGACTACAACTTTTTGATGGCAGTTTGCCCGTTGAGAAAATTACCAATGCGTGGTATGAAGAGTATAAACACTCAAATTATGGAGCAATTATTACCTTTGTAGGCGTAGTTCGTGATGAAGATGGGATACAAGGGCTAAGTTTTGATATCTATGAACCTATTTTAAACAGTTGGTTTAATGCGTGGCAAGATAAAGCCAATGCGTCTAATGCCATTGTGCTTATGGCACACTCACGAGGCGATGTATTCAACCACGAAAGTTCGTATATTGCAGCGGTGTGTTCCCCAAAACGACGAATAGCCTTAGAATTAATCGATGAATTTGTAGAAGATTTTAAACAAAGTGCTCCTATTTGGAAATACGATATCATCAACAATGAACGTCTCTATGCGCAAGACAGAAGTACCAAAATTAAAGGTGCAGGAATATTAAGCTGATGCGAATCGATTTACACAATCACACCCATTTTTGTAATCATGCAACCGGAAGCATGAGAGAATATGTTGTTAAAGCCATTGAATTAGGAATCGATGTGTATGGTTTTAGTGAACATGCTCCCATGGATTTTGACCAACACTATCGATTGCGTTTTGACGATATCAAACGGTATGAAACTGAAGTCTTAGCATTAAAAGAAGAGTTTGCAAACGACATTAGTGTTGTATTGGGCTATGAAGTGGATTTTATGCAACATATTCCTATGTTGGACGTTATTTTAAAAGCAAAAGTGGATTATTTAATTGGTTCGGTGCATTTTTTGGACGGTTGGGGTTTTGATAATCCTGAGTTTATTGGTACCTATGAAAACAGGGATATTGATAAAATTTGGCAAGATTATTTCGACTGCATTGAAGCCATGGCAAAATCAAATCTTTTTGACATTGTGGGGCATTTAGATTTAATTAAAATTTTTAAATACATGCCTAAAAAAGAGGTGAAGATAATTGCCAAAAAAGCCATGAGTGCTATTAAAAAAGCCAATATGGTCGTTGAAATTAATCCAGCAGGATTTAGAAAACCCATTCATGAACAATACCCCTCAACCCAACTTTTAGAGATGTGCTATGAATTGGATATTCCTATAACCTTTGGTTCAGATGCGCATGCAGTGAATCAAGTGGGATTTTGTTATGAAGAAGCTGTGAGTATGGCCCAAAAGATTGGATATACACAATGTGTGACGTTTCAACAAAGAGACAGAACAATGGTTATTTTTTAAGCTATTTTCTTGAAAAACAGTAAATAAGTTTTTAAGGTATTGTATAAATTTTATACAATACCTTTGTTAAGTTTAATTTTCATTTAGATATAATGGTCTAAATAACTTTTAGGAGAAATTATCAATGGGTAAATTTGTTAACAATGCAGAAGAATTTTTCAAATTTTGTAAAGAAAATGAAGTAAAATTTGTAGATTTTAGATTTACAGATTTAAAAGGTACATGGCATCATGTTACATATATGTTAAGTGCAGTTAATGCAGATCTTTTAACAAATGGGATGCCATTTGATGGTTCATCAATTGATGCGTGGCAACCAATTAATAAATCAGATATGCTTTTAAAACCAGATGTTGAAACAGCATTTTTGGATCCATTTACTGCCGATTCTACAATCATTGTTATTTGTGATGTATACGATATTTACAAAGGTCAAATGTACGAAAAATGTCCAAGATCTATTGCTAAAAAAGCGTTGGTTCATTTAAGTGAATCAGGTGTTGGTGATGTTGCGTATTTTGGTCCAGAAAATGAATTCTTTGTATTTGATGATGTAAAAATTATTGACAACATGAATGAATCATACTACAAAGTTGATTCAGAAGATGGAGCATGGAATGATGCAACAGAATATGAAATGGGAAATATTGGTCACAGACCAAGAACTAAAGGTGGATATTTTCCAGTAGCACCAATTGATAGCGGTGTTGATTTACGAGCAGAAATCATGCAAGTATTAGAGCAAGTTGGTTTAACAGTTGTTTTAGGACACCATGAAGTTGCACAAGCTCAACATGAAATCGGTATTGTTTTTGGTGATTTAATCGAAGCAGCAGATAATGTTCAAAAATTAAAATATGTTGTTAAAATGGTTGCTCATTTAAATGGTAAAACGGCAACATTTATGCCAAAACCACTTTATGGTGATAATGGAAATGGAATGCACGTACACCAATCAATTTGGAAAGATGGTAAAAACTTATTCTACAAATTAGGTGAATATGGAAATCTTTCAGAAATGGCTCGACATTATGTTGGTGGTATTTTCCATCATGCACGTGCGGTTGCATCATTTACAAACCCTTCAACTAACTCTTACAAAAGATTAATTCCAGGATTTGAAGCACCTTCAATTTTAACATACTCTTCTCAAAACCGATCAGCTTCTTGTCGAGTTCCATACGGAGCAGGTGAAAAAGCGACACGAATTGAAATGAGATTCCCGGATTCAACTTCTTGTCCATACTTAGCATTTGCAGCAATGTTATGTGCAGGTCTTGATGGAATTAAAAATAAAATTGAACCAATTGGTCCAATGGATGAAGATTTATATGAAATGTCATTAGATGAAATCAGAGAGAGAAAAATTCCTCAAATGCCTCATACATTAAGAGGTTCTTTAGAAGCATTAATCAGAGACAATGAATTCTTAAAACCTGTATTCACTGCTGATATGATTGATACATACCAACACTATAAATTTGAAACACAAGTTTGGCCTTATGAAGCCAGACCAACAGCATTTGAATTTAAAACTACGTATTCTTGCTAAGAATCAGTCGTTTATAAAAAAAGCCCACTCTGTTTTAGAGTGGGCTTTTTTATTGCTTGAAAAAAGGTAAGAATAATTATTTTAAAATTCAATTCCTGGTTGAGCATCTTTAATCATTTTAGTTTTAGGTAATTTTGAAGTCTCTGTAAAATACTCTTGAGTGCCGTTAATTATGGTTTTGTTGACTTTTTCTGGTACGGTAAATGTTCTTTGGATTTCAGGATGAAGTTCCAAGTAGTTTCTGTAAAAGTGAGCAAAAACAGCCCCCGCACTTCTTCCTCCAGTTTCACTTTTTCTCATAGGTGTGTTATCATCATTTCCATACCAAATAATGGTTTGCATGGTTGGTGTGTATCCACAAAACCATGCATCGACATTTTTATTGGTTGTTCCTGTTTTCCCTGCGATTTCTAAATCTTTCACTTGAGCCAGTTTTCCCGTTCCTCTTTTAACCGTATCATGCAATATGGAAGTAATCAAAAAAGCTTGTTCAGGAGCTTGTACATATTTTTCTTTAGGTTGAAAATGCATTACTTGATTTTGGGCATTGGTCACAGAGTTAATAATATAAGGTGTTACTTGAATTCCATTATTTGAGAAAAGAGTAAAAGCTTGGCTCATTTCAAAAGGAGAAATTGAAAAACTCCCTAACGTAATGGATAAATCCATTTGCAAATTTTTAATACCAAATTCTTTGAGTTTATCGTACACAACATCGGTTCCAATGTCATTGACTAAATTAATCGTAGCTAAGTTTCGAGAATGCAATAAGGCTTCTCGTAATGTGATTAATCCTTTATAATTGTCTTCATAGTTTTTGGGTTGCCATGTTTTCATTTCACTGCCTTGCCCATAATTATAAGTACGTGAAATATCGGTTAACTCTGTAGCAGGAGAGTATCCTAAATTCAGTGCAATTTGGTATAAAAAAGGTTTAAAAGCACTTCCTGGTTGTCGTTGTGATTGAATAACTCTGTTAAAATTAGATTCATTGTAATTCACTCCTCCCACTAAGGTTAAGATTTTGCCCGTACTGCTTTCAATGGTGATAAGCCCACCATTTAAAGTTTTAGTCAGTGACTCATCTCGGTATTGTTGCATATAATATTCATCACGTTTTTTTATTTTCTCATATCCATCTTGGAGTGATTTTTGCGCAATGTCTTGTGCTTTTAAATCAATGGTTAAATCAATTTTATAACCACCATAACGAATATCGGGGAAATCATTTTGAAGTTGACTGAGCGCATAATCAATCACATATGGTGCTTTATTTAAAGTAAGAGTTTCACTGTAAACAGTGGGGCTTTCGTTAATGGCATCGGCATGTTCTTGTTGAGTAATCCAACCCAATGTGTGCAGTCGACTGACTACTTGATTGGCCCGTGCCAATGAAAATTTTAAATTTTTTGTGGGAGAATAAAAGCTTGGAGCTCTAGGCAGTCCCACAAGCATTGCAATCTCTTTTAAAGTTAATTCAAATAACTCTTTTTTAAAATATCCTAAAGCTGCTGTTCGTATTCCATAATAACCGTGTCCAAAATAGACTTGATTTAAGTATCTTTCTAAAATCTCTTCTTTGGTTAAAACCGTTTCCAACCGTAGTGCTAAAAGAATTTCATTGAGTTTTCGTGAAAACTTCTTTTCTCGTGTTAAAATAACATTTTTTACCAGTTGTTGCGTTAACGTACTCGCACCCTCAACCAGTTTTCCAGCTTGGATATCTTTTACAATAGCTCGAATAATTGCATCAGTATTAACACCATTGTGTTCAAAAAATTGGGTATCTTCAATGGCAATCAATGCTTCAATCACTTGAGGTGGAATATCATCATAATTGACATAAATTCGATGTTCTTCTTGAAATATATTAGAAACCAAATCTCCATTTTTGTCAAAAAACTGTGTGGTTAAATTGGGTTTATAATCAACAATTTTATCTATGTCAAATCGAAGTTGTGTGTATAAAAACATAAGCCATAATAGAATGGCTGCGCCAATGAGCGTAAAAAAACCTAAAATATATTTCATTGTTATTTCCTAAAATCTCTGTTTTCAAATCCAGAATGAATTAAACTTTTTGTGTAGTCGTTTTGAGGATGAGTTAATATGGTATGACTTAATCCTTCTTCAACAATGACACCATTTTTTAATATTATGATATTTTCACAAACACCAATAATTGAATTAATATCATGGGTTACAAATAAAATTAATAAATTTAACTCTTTTTGAATATGGTTAATTAACTCAAGTATTTTTGTTTTACTGGTCGTATCAAGTGCGGTAGTGGGCTCATCTAAAAGGAGTAGTTTGGGTTGATTCGTTAATGCAATGGCAATAATGACTCTTTGAAGTTGTCCACCACTTAATTGGCTTGGGAATCGTTCTAATACCCAAGATTCTAATCCCACTAAATGTAAGAGTTCAAGTTTACGTGAAACGGGACAAAAAAACTGATCTTTAATTTTTGTCATTGAACTTAACGAGGTAAAAGGATTTTGAGGAACAAAAGCAACATTACTGTGATTTAACTCAAAATCACATTCAACACTGAGTTGCAACGTCAAATTACTGGGTAGCATACCCAATAAGGACTTGAGTGTAAGTGATTTTCCACTTCCACTTTGTCCAATCAAAGCAGTCGATGTTGCAACTTCAAAGCGTATATCAACCAATGGAACTTCATTATTTAAAATATGAAGTTGTTTAACATTAAGTTTTGACATTGCTTATTTAATTAATCCTTGAATAGACTCATCTAATAAATTGACCAACTTAATAAAATTAATAGGTTTTTCTAAAACGGCAGAGACCATCGCCAATTCATCTTGTGTTAAATCGTCTTTGTAGGCGGTTATTACAATAATAGGTATGGTTTTATTCGTTTCTCTTACTTTTTTAATCAATGCTTTACCATCTAAATTAGGCATTCTTAAATCCGTGATAATAACATCCGGGTTATTCTTTTGAAACAGTGAGTAAGCAATTGCTCCATCTTGTGCTAAATGAATCTCTTTTACTAACATTGTGAAGGTTCTGTCCATTATATTAATAATATCTTCACCATCTTCAGCTATAAGTAAACTTATATTTCTTAAATCAGATTTAATCTTTGATGCTTCCATATATATCCTTAATTAAATTAAAGCTTCGTCCATCTCTTGAGGGATATTTAGATTCATAAGTTTTAAAACGGTTGCTGCAATATTATTTAAGCTTCCTGTTTTAACACTTTGAACACCATTGGCAATAACAAAACAAAATACATCGCCCACTGTGTGATTTGTTAATGTTTCTCCGTTATCATCTTTCATCATTTCACAATTTCCGTGATCGCTCGTTATTAAGACATTATACTCTAAAGTTTTTGATTTTTCGATTATACGTCCCAATTGTTTATCAACTTCTTCGACCGCTTTTATGCTTGCATCATAGTTTCCTGTGTGTCCTACCATGTCTCCGTTGGCAAAATTAACGACGATAAAATCATATTTTTCATCCATTGCATTAAGGACGGCATCGCCAACAGAGGGAGCACTCATTTGAGGTTGTATGTCGTACGTAGCAACATTTGGCGAGGGGATTAAGATGCGTGTCTCATTTAAAACAGGTTCTTCAACTCCGCCATTAAAGAAAAATGTCACATGAGCATATTTTTCTGTTTCAGCCGTATGTAGTTGTGACAATCCAGCCCGTGAAATAATTTCTGCTAAAGTATTTTTAGGTGTTTCTTTTGGAAACAAAATAGGTAAAGGAAGGTTTTTATTGTACTGAGTCATGGTGGCAAGAGTAAGGTTTATATCTTTTTTAGGAAATTCGTTAAACTCTTTTGTCACAAAAACTGACGAAATTTCTCGCATTCGATCACTTCTAAAATTACAAAAAATAATAGCGTCATTCTCTTTGAGTCCTTCATATCCTTCAAAAGCAGTGGGAAGGATAAATTCATCTAAAATATTTTTTTTGTAGGAGTTTTCAATATGCGTTAGAATATCTTCTGTCGTCGATGGTTGGGCATTGGTTATGGCATCATACGCTTTTTGAACTCTGTCCCATCGATTATCTCTGTCCATTGCATAGTATCGTCCAGAGAGTGTTGCTATTTTGATATCTTCATCACAAATGTTAAGCAGTTGTTGAATAAATTGGTTTGCGCAATTTGGCGCCACATCTCTTCCATCGGTAATGACATGGATAAAAACTTTCTTATGTTGCTTTTTAGCAATGTGTGCAAGTGCTATAATATGACTAATATGCGAATGCACTCCGCCGTCACTGATTAATCCTAAAAGATGAATCGTCTTAGAGTTATCTAAAACCGATTGTAAAATAGGGTTATCTTTTAACGTATCATTTTTAATGGCTAAATTAATTTTTACCAAATCTTGATAGAGTATTCTTCCTGCACCAATAGTCATATGTCCTACTTCACTGTTTCCCATTTGTCCATCAGGAAGTCCAACATTTTCACCATAGGTTTTAATTAAACTGTAAGGGACATTTTTAAATAAAGCGTCATAGTTTGGTTTTTTAGCATTGGCAAATGCGTTATATTGTTCATTTGGGTTAAATCCTATGCCATCGGTGATCACCAAAATTGTTTTTTTTGTCATGTTTAAACCTTTTAAAAACTTTAATAGTATATAATCCCGCATTATAACAAAAGGTAGGTTCAACTTTGTTTTACTGGTTTTATAGACACCTAGATATCAATATCTTTCAATACATTTCTATTCGCGCTGGAATTGGCTTTTTCATAGCTTTTTTTCTAACTTTGTTTTTAATGCCTCGATTTATTAAATGGGCAAAATCAAAAAATGCTTCGCAACCCATTTACGATTTAGCTCCTCAATCGCACAAGCAAAAAGCAGGAACACCAACCATGGGTGGAATTGTTTTTGTTTTTTCAACGATAGTTGCCACTCTTTTAACCGCAAAATTAAATAATTTTTATGTCGCAACGGGGCTTTTTATTATTGCAGGATTTTGCCTTATTGGAGTCAAAGACGATATTTCCAAAATTCTTAAAAACAAAAATAATGCCGGTTTAACACCTCGAATGAAGTTGGTTTTACAATTTTTTGTAGCGTTAGTCGCTGCAGGAATTATTTATGGGTATAACCACGATACTTCCTTGTATATTCCTTTTTACAAATATCCTATTGCTGATATTGGTTTAATCTCAATTTTATTTTGGATTTTTGTCATGGTCGCAACTTCCAATGCGGTTAATATTACTGACGGACTTGATGGACTGGCAACCGTTCCTTCCATTTTGGCATTTTTTACACTTTCAAGTATTGTGTATATTTCTGGGCATGCTATTTTTAGTAATTATTTATTGTTACCTAACATTCGATTATCGGGAGAACTTGCTATTGTAGGAGCTTCTTTTTGTGGGGCGTTAATCGCCTTTTTATGGCACAATTGTCATCCTGCAGAAGTTTTCATGGGGGACAGTGGATCTTTAGCTATTGGTGGATTTATGGGATACATTGCCATTGTGTGTAAAAGTGAAATCTTATTAATTGTGATAGGATTTATTTTTGTGCTTGAAACGGTGTCGGTTATACTGCAAGTGGGTTCTTATAAATTGCGTCAAAAAAGAGTTTTTCTTATGGCACCCATACATCACCATTTTGAGCAAAAAGGGTGGAAAGAGAATAAAATAATTGTACGATTTTGGATTATCTCATTTATGGCGAATTTAATAGCGCTTTTAAGTCTAAAAATAAGATAGTTAGGAAAAAAAGTGATCAGAGTATTAGGAAAAGGTGAGAAACGTAAAAAAGAAATGAATAGGTTCACTTCTTTAGGTTCGGAACCAAAATCTATATGTGAGGTACGAACATAGATGAAGGAAAATCAAAAAATAAGAGTCCTTGGTAAAGGACTTACAGCACAAGCCATTAAAGAAAATTACGATGAGGTTGTTTTATACGATGAAAGCGATTTTAATCTGTACGATAAAAAAAGCAATGAGCCAACTATTGTAAGCCCAGGAATTCCTCCTTTTAATCCTATGGTACAACAATCCAATGCCCTTCAAAGTGATTATGATTTAGTCAGTCAAGATATGCCCTACAGCATTTGGATCAGTGGTACGAATGGAAAAACAACCACAACGCAAATGACCCAACATCTTTTGGAAAATCATGGCAGTATTTATGGAGGTAATATTGGTGTTCCGGTTACTTCACTTGATAAAAAAGCCAATATTTGGATTTTAGAAACCTCTTCGTTTACCTTACACTATACACAAAAAGCCAAACCCAATCTGTACCTTTTATTGCCCATAACCGATGATCATGTTTCTTGGCATGGTTCATTTGAGGAGTACGAACAAGCAAAACTCAAAGCCATGGATTTGATGCAAGAGGGTGAAGTGGCAATTATTCCTTCTAAATATAAAGAGTATCCCACCAGTGCTTTTAAAATTACCTATGAGA
>JBAYZM010000024.1:0-17870 GCA_041672515.1 Arcobacteraceae bacterium | reverse complement strand
TAATCAGTTTTTCAGGCTTTTTTGTAGCTCCTAAAATATGCATGGCTTCATTGGAAAATTTATTGGCTAAAGGCTTAATGTCCTCTTTTCTGTTTTCCAAATTGGGAATAAACAGCGTAATACTGAAAAAATCTTTGAGTTTACTGTTTAAATCCTCTTTGAGTGTGGTGGCAATGACTCGAATATCATTCTCATTTGCCCATGTTAAAAAAAGTTCAACATTGGTAATATTTTCAATTTGGTCAATAATAATGGATTGATTGCTTAATCCAATAATATTATCGCTGATATCTTGTTGTAACTCTTTGGCATTGTAAATAGGTGTATTGGGTAAAATATATGACGCCAATGTTTTTTTACCCGTACCAAGGCTTCCTGAAATGAGGGCATTAACACCCAAACTTTTAAGAAGTGTGGCAGAATTTAAAATCTCTTTTGAAGCAGGGGCTGCTGCTATATAATCTTGCATAGTTATTAACCTTATTTAGTAATCACATATTATACAAAAAAACTATTTAAACTCTTTTTTTTGCGTAAAATAGATAAAGACAGACAACGCAATAATAATCATTGAAACCCCAGAAATAAGGTAAAGAGCATTGATCATTTTGTCATAATCTTTTAGTGCAATTTTAAATACAACCATCAATGCTTCAATGGATAATGCAATAATAATGGTAATTAAGAATTTTGTAATCATTTTGGTTTCGACTTTTGAATCTCTGGAATAGGATTTAAAAAAGACCTCTTGTTCTAAAATGGTTTTAGCTAAGTCAAAAATAGCAATTCCTAAAGTCAATGCAATAATGGGTTTAAAAATCGAATCCAGTGCGGATTCTTCTTGCAAAAAGAAATTGGTGAAAAATCCATACAATGAATAAAAGATAATAAACAACGCTAAAAATGCCATGGAAAAACCAGCAACGGCATAAAATGTTTTGGTAATGGTGTGAAATGTCTTATTAAATTGAATTAAATTTAACTTTTCTAACAAAATTTCCAGTTTAAAATCTAAAAAAATGATACTCTCACCGTCTTTTATAGAAGCCGTAATACAGTTATTACGAGTTGCACTGCTGACATAAACTGAAGAAAAAGCGATATTGTTTTGTTTAAAGTGCAATTTTGATAACAAATAATTTCTGTCGTGTCCATTGGCACTGGCATCTTCTTTGTATCGATAAAAATTAGAAGAGTTTTGTATTTTTGTATCTTTATTAATAGAGTAAACCAACTCTAAAGAGGGAAACAGTGAGAATAATACTTTATAATTGCCACTTTCCAGTTTTTTTAATTCCCCAATATTGACCAAACTTTCTTGAATAAAGTCCTCAATTTTATCTTTGTAGCTTTCATATAAATTCAAATACTCTTTCATAGTAATCTCCTTTTATCGTTGTATAATTGTATATGAGTATACCATTTAAACGCGACTATGGTTTTGTACAGTTGAGTATAATATATACAAAATAAAGAAAGTTTAAAAAAAATAAGTATTGTTTATTTTTTATACAACCAAAGTGTTTAAAAGATTTAAAGTTTATATTACAATTTGACAGATTAAAATTATAAAGGACGAATATGGAAAATTTTGCTGACGTAAAATATATTCTGGACGGATTCTTGTTTGTATTTGCAGGAATCTTAGTTATGTGGATGGCTGCTGGCTTTGCAATGTTAGAAGCTGGTTTGACACGAAGTAAAAATAATGCAACGGTATTAACAAAAAATGTTGCAGTATTTGCTATTTCTTGCATTATGTTTTATTTTGTAGGATACAACTTCATGTATGGTGATGGTAATGCATTTATTGGTAGTGGTGCTATGTTAAGTGGTAAAACAAGTGAAGATTTGGGTTACCCTGTAATGGCAGACTTTTTCTTTCAAGTAGTGTTTGTAGCAACTTCGGCTTCAATTATTTCTGGAACAGTTGCTGAAAGAATGAAACTATGGGCATTCTTAATCTTTGCAGTCGTATTAAGTGGTTTGATTTATCCAATTCAAGGACACTGGGTATGGGGTGGTTCTGAATTAGGTGGAATTCTTACAGGTTTTAGTGATTTTGCTGGTTCAACACTTGTTCACTCTGTTGGTGGATGGGCTGCGTTAGCTGGGGTACTTATTTTAGGTGCCAGAAAAGGAAAATATACTGCAGATGGACATGTACGACCAATTCCTGGTTCTAACTTAACGTTAGCAACATTAGGAACATTCATCTTATGGATGGGATGGTTTGGGTTCAATGGTGGAAGCCAATTGGCATTAGGTTCTAAAGAAGATATCGATGGAATTGCTGCGGTTGTAGCAAGTACCAATATGGCAGCGTGCGCTGGGGCAATTGCAGCAGCAATTTTAACACAAATTATCTATAAAAAAGTGGATTTAACCTTTGTATTAAATGGAGCTTTAGCTGGTTTGGTTTCTTGTACAGCAGGTCCAGATTTAGGAATGATGGTTGCTTTTGTTGAAGGTATTGTAGGTGGTGTATTAGTAGTATTAGCCGTACCATTCTTTGATAAACTTAGAATTGATGATCCTGTTGGAGCATTGAGTGTTCACTTAGTTGCAGGTATCTGGGGAACTTTAGCGGTTGGTATTTTCAATCCAGAAGTTACAATATTAGCTCAAGTTAAAGGTATCGTAGTTATCGGTGCATTTGTGTTTATCTCTTCTATTATCGTATGGAAAATTTTAGACTTGATTATGGGGCTAAGAGTAAGTGAAGAAATTGAAGTCACAGGTTTAGATATTCATGAAACTGGTTTAGAGTGTTATCCTGAATTCAAAAAAGCGTAATCGCTTTTTTGAATAATACAAAACGAAATAAGGAAAAAATATGAAAAAAATTGAAGCAATAATTAAACCATTTAAACTTGAAGATGTCAAAGAAGCTTTGGTTGAAAATGGAATTACAGGTATGACAGTAAGCGATGTAAAAGGTTACGGGAGACAACAAGGGCACAGTGAATTGTACAGAGGAGCTGAGTATATTGTTGATTTTCTAGCAAAAATTAGAGTTGAACTTATTGTTAACGATGATGAAGTAGACAAAACAATCGCGACTATTGTTGAGGCTGCCAAAACTGGAAAAATTGGTGATGGAAAAATCTTTGTTACAAATGTAGAAAACGTTGTTCGTATTAGAACAGGTGAAACAGGAAGCGAAGCAGTTTAATTTGTATTTATTTGTTCTCCGTTAATAATGCAAATACTAAATTTTTTTTACGTACAGTCAAAAAAAACTCTTTTTTTGACTGTATAAAAAATAAACAACAATCATAATAAAAACTTTCAAAAAATAATACAACTGTATAAAAAATAAATAATCAATCACTTTTAATTGTTTTTAAAATTCACTATAATAAATTCATATAATTTTAAAGGAATACGTATGGATGGATTAGAAATAAGTTACGTCATAGATACCTTTTTTACCCTTTTTGCAATGGTATTAATTATTTTAATGGTACCAGGATTTGCAATGTTAGAAGCAGGATTGGTTCGTACAAAAAATGTTTCTACGGTATTAATGGTCAATACTATGATTTACGCGGTGGCCTCAATGGCATTTTTATTGTTTGGATATTCAATCGCTTTTGGTGATTTCGGAAGTGATAGTATGAGTGCTTGGGCAGCCTTTTTATTTCAAATGGCATTTGTGGGAAAAGTAGTGAATATTATGAGTGGAGGAGTGAGTGAACGAGCCAGAGTCTTACCTTTAGCTTTGTTTACTGTCATTATGGCATCGGTGTTATACCCCATTATAGTCAACTGGACATGGGGAAAAAACATGCTTGAGGGAACCATGTTTAACCTCAATATGTACGACTTAGCAGGTTCAACCGTGATTCATTCAACCGGTGGTTGGGCGTTGTTGGCAGCAATTTTAATCATAGGATCCAGAAAAGGACGATACCCAACAGAAGGGGGAGTTCGAGTTATTCCTGCTTCTAATGTACCCTTAGTAACCTTGGGGGCTTTTTTATTGTGGATTGGTTGGTTTGGATTCAATGGAGGAAGTGTAGGGTCAATTGCCTCAAAAGAGAGTGCAAATGCTGTGGCATTAACTATTATGAACACCAATACAGCAGGATTAGCTGGTGCCATTATGGTGGGAGTTTTAATTTATTTAATGTATAAAAAACTTGATATTACCATGATTTTAAATGGGGCATTGGGTGGACTAGTTGCTATTACGGCAGGTCCAGATTTGTATACCATTCATGAGCCAATTTTGATTGGTGCCATTGGTGGGGCTTTGGTTGTGATTGCTGTTCCTATGTTTGATAAACTGAGAATTGATGATCCCGTTGGAGCTTTATCGGTGCATTTAGTCAATGGAATTTGGGGAACGTTAGCCGTAGGAATTTTTGCAAGTAATGGGGAGGATATAACTTTTTTAAATCAGTTAAAAGGGGTTGTAGTAGTAGGTGGATTTGCTTTTGTAACCTCAATAATAATCCTTTTAATTATTAATAAATTCTTTGCTTTACGGGCATCAAAAGATGAAGAGATGCAAGGATTGGATGTTCAAGAGTGTGGATTGGAAGCATATCCAGAGTTTAAACGAGCATTCTAAAGATTTATTGTTTTTAAGAGTCTTTAAAATTAAGAATTTAAAGAAATTTTGCTAGAATTAACTCATATAAAAAAAGGATTAGAATTGAAAAAGATTGAAGCAATTATTAAACCATTTAAGCTTGAAGACGTTAAAGATGCGTTAACCGAAGCTGGAATTACTGGTATGACCGTTTCCGATGTGAAAGGTTATGGACGACAACAAGGGCACAGTGAACTGTATCGAGGTGCTGAGTATGTAGTCGATTTTTTACCAAAAATAAAAATTGAGCTTATTGTTGATGACAGCGGTGTGGAAGATACCATTCGTATTATTACAGAAGCTGCACGAACAGGAAAAATTGGTGATGGAAAAATTTTTGTAACGCCAGTTGAGCGAGTTGTACGAATCAGAACCGGAGAAGAAAACGAGGAAGCAATTTAGTGGTTAAACACGTTACTCTAAATACCCCTTTGGATATGCACCTTCATTTGAGAGATGCGCAAATGTTGGAATTGGTTGCTCCACTAACAGCCAAGAGTTTTAGTGGTGCTTTAGTCATGCCCAATCTGGTTCCTCCTATTACGACCAAAGAAGAGTTATTGGCATACAAAAAGCGTATTAAAGACGCTGTAGCCAATGAAAAATTTGAACCGTATATGACACTTTTTTTTCAACACTATTCGTATGCGTTTTTAGAGCAAATTAAAGATGATATTATTGGAATAAAACTCTATCCAGCAGGAATTACCACCAACTCTGAAACGGGAGTTTCTTCTTTGGACAGTGAATCTTTACGACCCACACTTGAAGCCATGAGCCAGTTAGGAATTCCTTTATGTGTTCATGGAGAAACCAATGGATTTGTGATGGATCGAGAAAAAGAGTTTATGCCCATTTATGAAAATTTAGCTGTGAATTTCCCTCAATTAAAAATTATTATGGAACACATTACTACAAAAGCAGCCGTTGATTTATTGGATCAATATGAGAATTTATTTGCAACCATTACGGTTCAACATTTGCTTATTACCCTTGATGATGTTGCGGGTGGAATGCTTAAACCTCATTTGTTTTGTAAACCCATTGCCAAACGCTATGAAGACAGAGAAGCATTGCAAAAAGTGGCTTTGGAAGCTCATCCTAAAGTGATGTTTGGAAGTGATTCTGCGCCTCATCCTAAACATAAAAAAGAGTCATGTGGTTGTGCTGCGGGAGTTTTTACAGCACCCATTGCATTGCAAGTGTTGGCACAATTTTTTGATGACCATGGGAAATTGGAGAATTTACAACCATTTATCAGCGATAATGCGTTAAATATT
Source organism: Arcobacteraceae bacterium (assembly GCA_041672515.1). Lineage (GTDB taxonomy): Bacteria > Campylobacterota > Campylobacteria > Campylobacterales > Arcobacteraceae > Marinarcus. The sequence continues at coordinate 11,990 of JBAYZM010000024.1, read as the reverse complement.
TATGGAATAAAACCTCCTAAAAAAGAGATTACTTTAATCAAAAAAGAGTTTAATGTACCACAAAGTTATAGCAATGAGAGCGAAATAGTGGTTCCCATGTATGCGGGAGAAACAATTGCGTGGAGCACAGTTGAGTAAAACGTAAGAAGTGAAAGGTGAGTGGAAATTACCATTTACCACTTACTTATTAAAACTTATTTCGATCTTCAAGAAGTTTTTTAACCGATTCATTTTGTTGTTTTTGATACTCTATTCTTTCTTGTCGCATTGTTCTTAAAATTTCCAACGTCTCTTGTTTTTCATGGTCAATATTGGATTTAATTTGGATGGCTTTTCGGTTATTGGAAATTCCACAAACCGATAAAAATTTCTCTTTGTTGTTAATATAAAGTTTAGCAGTAGGTGACGTAGAATTTTTATTAAATACAATCACATCTTCTTCTTTTAAATTCAAAATATCAAAAACATTGAGTTCCGTTTCTGCCATAACGGCTTCAATGTGCATTTTTGCACCTGAAATCAAAGTAGTAATATCTTTTTTCTTACTCATCTTTTTGTTTCGACCCTCAGCAAATATCTTTTCAACGATTTTATTTAACAGCATTTCGATGTACGAAATGGGGTAACAAATCGATAAAAATCCTGAGTCTTCATCGATGGTAATTTCCAAAACAACCAACAGTACAATTTCATGGTCTGAAATAACTTGAATCGCATTGGCATTGGTATCACGTGATTCAATTCTAAAATTAATTCGAGTAATTTCATTCCACGATTTTTGCATGTGAGTGACCAATATTTTGTAAAAATGTTCAAAGATTTCGACTTCAATTTCCGTTAATTCTCGGTCTAAATTATCACTTGCCGCAATCGCACCACTTCCAAGTAATTCAGCAATGATTTTGTGTGAAATACCAGGATTACACTCAGCAACAATTCTACCATCTAAAGGTCGAAGCGAGAGAGTAATCAGTGAAGTGAGTTGAGGAATGGATAAAATAAACTCTCCATAGGTCATTTGTTCAATTGAGTAAAGTTTAATGTCCACAATTTTTCTAAGCATTGCCGATAAATCGGTGATTAAGTCTCGTAACATTTTATCGTGTAAAGCAGAAAAGGCTTTAAACTGTTCATTGGAAATTCGATTGGGTTTTTTGAAATCGTAAATAGAGTAATTTTTCTCTTTGGAAACAAGCTTCTCTTCTTCTTTTCCATCAATATCTTCGCCTTGTTCGGCAATATCTAATAGTGCATCAATTTCATCTTGACTTAAAAATTCTGCCATATTATCCTCTTATCTCAATTTCAACATCAATAGCACCTAAGTCTCGTAACATCTTGATGGAGTCAATTATATCATTAATTGGTAACTTCATTACTTTCATTGCACGCATTAAATCTGAAATGGTAGGTTCCTTTTTGGTATTAACTAAGGCATTGTCTAAATTAACAATAGATGGCTTATTATCGATTTTTGCATTATCCCCTAAATCTCGCCCTTTATTTACAGCAGGGTCGTTCCATTGTCCTTCTGTTAAAGGGCTTTGTTTGATTCTAATAGAAAAATTATCTTTGCTAATAGTAACGGGTTTAATCGTCACGTCACCCCCGACAACAATAGTTTCTTTGGTGGTATCAATAATAATTTTTTGTTTAAAGGATGAGTCAATCTCAATATTTTGGATAATGGCTAAAAATTTAACAACTGACATATTTTCTGGTTTTATTGCCACAATGGTTCTTGTATCCAACGCTTGTGCTGTTTTGGGACCAAATTTTTGATTGATTTTGGTTTCAATCAAATCCGCATTTTTGGCATCGGCTTTATAAAGACTCAGTGTAATCTCTTTTTCTTCATGCAACGGATATTCTATCTCATTTTCTATGGTAGCACCGTTGTAAATTAAACCGGTTGTTTTGTTGCCATCCGAGAGAATAGTCCCCTGTGCTAAGGCATATACGTTTCCATCTACCCCTTTTAATTGAGTTAACAGTAACTCCCCTTGGTCAACAGATTTAGCATCACCAATGGCAGATACCTTGACCTCTATTTTGTCCCCTTGTCTTGCAAAGGCTGGCAGTTCTGCTGTGACCATAACGGCGGCAATATTTTTTGAATTAATTGAAGAAGTGGGTATTTTAATGTACGAATTCCGAAGTAAGTTTTGTAAACTTTGCATGGTGAATTTACTTTTGTCACCTGTACCTGCAAGTCCGACAACCAAACCGTATCCAATGAGTTGATTTTTTCGTATTCCAACCACAGAAGAGATGTCATTGATCGTTTGTGCAGAAACCGAAGAGATAAATAAAATTAATAATACGATATATTTCAATGCAAAACCTCATTTGTGTTAATTGGGTTAATTTTATCTAAAATTTTATAAAATGTAGGTATAATGATTGTAAAAATAATTTAAGGTTATCTTGTGACTGTATATATTTATGGTAGTAAAAGTTTCAAAAATAATATCCATGAAGTTTTAGAACATGCTAATATGAAGTTTCGATTAAGCGGAGATGACAGTATTGTGGAGCTTATCTCTTTAGAAGAACTTAAAGAAGCCATTGCAGAAGATCCTAAAAATATATTTCTTATTGATGATGAAAAAATCATAAAAAAGAACTCATTGAATGATAAAATTAAATTTTTAAAACCCAAAGATGGTATAGAAGAAGAGTTTTTAAAAGAGTATGGGATTGGGGATTTAAGTGTTGATGATATCTCGGATATTGCAACCCATGTTATCAGAAAACTTAAAAAGGCACATGCCTTAAATGAGGCACAAAAAGAGGTTGTGAAAGAAGAGTATACCCAGAGACAAAATAACGAAATTGCTTCTAAAAATAATGAGTATGAGTTTGTCCATGGAAATCAAAAACCAGAAGAGACTAATATTTCTCGGCATATCTCTCATGATGAAGAGGACTCATATGAAACCTATTCTCATAGTAATGAATTAGAAGAATCAGCCATGCAAGATGAAGAACATGACGATGAAGAACATGAATTTAATATTGATGATGTGATTGATTTTGGGGAATCAGCAGAAGTTGAATCAGCCGTTAATACACCTAAAGAAGAGGAAAAGATTGAAGAAGAATCTCTCTTTGAAGAAAGCAACAGTCAAAAAGTAGATAATTTAGAAGATGAAGATTTTGGTTTAACCATTGAAAAAATTGAGCAAAAAGGGGACAGGGATATGTCAGATGAATTTTCTGAATTAGACAGTTTAAATGAAGATGAACTTTTAGAAGCTTTAAATGGCTCAAGTGTTAAAAGTGAAAGCAGTAAAAAAAGCCAAGATGGTATTAAAAAATCGGGTGCTGAAGTTGAATTAAATAGTAGTAGTATCCATGACATCTCATCGTTAATTACACAATTACTAAATAATAAAACTTTGGAGATAACGATTAAAATTAAAGAGTAAACGAGATGGATTTACTTGCAATTGCAGAAAGCACCGTTAAAATAATTTTGATTTTAGGGTTACCCTCGTTACTTGTAAGTATGGTTATTGGTCTGTTAATCAGTGTGTTTCAAGCGGTGACTCAAATCAGTGATGCGTCTTTGACATTTGTTCCTAAAATGGTTTTGGTTTCGGTGTTTATTTTACTTGCGCTTCCTTGGATGGGCGAGAATGTGCATACATATACCAAAGAGTTATGGGATCTTATTTTGGTGTTTGGAAATTAATGTATGATAAAAAAATTACTTAATTTAAAAAAAATGCAAACCGACCAAAAAATACTGGAGCGGGTTAAACTGCAAAACCGAATCGAAGAACTTGAAGCAGAGATAATGCTCACTCGAAATCAAGTCTTAACAACTACAGTTAACAAATATGGGGCAATTTCTGATTTTGCCATATTACAAATGCATAAAAATACGATGAATGCCCATATTGGAAAGCTTACCGTTATTAAAAACAGATTGGTTCAAAAAGTAGATAAAGCCAATGACGAGATAAAAGAGTTACTAAAAGAGGGTGAACAATTTGGTTATTTGGTTCAAGAACAAAAGAAAATAGAATTAAAAGAGCTTCTTAAACGTGAAGAAGAAGCCACAACAGAGTATATGCAAAGTAAATATTTTGCAAGTTAGGGGAAAGTATGTTTAAGAAAATGGCACTCATTTGTATTGGTTTTTTATATTTAAGTGCGGCACCTCAAGATGAAATGTCCAATATTAAAGAAAAAAATGAGATTATCGCTTTAAAAGAAGAATTGACTCTTTTTTATAATAAAAAAGAGAGTGACTACCAAAAAAGTAAACAAGAGTTAGAGCAATTGCTCAAAAAAATTGAAAAAGAGAAAAAAGAAGTTGAAGAACTGAATAAACAAAATGAAATTCTTTTAAAGGATATTCAAGGTGAAGTTGGAACAAAAATAGCAAAAATTTTTGATAAAATGAAACCCAAAATAGCAGCAACCATTTTTAATCAAATGATGGATGAGGGTAAAGTTGAAGATGTTTTTGATATAATCTTGAAGCTTAAAGAGAGTAATGTTACCGTGTTGATGAAATTTTTAAATGTAGAGCATGCGGCATTATTGACAGAAAAATTAAAAAATTATAATAAAAATAAGTAAGAGAGGGTTTATATGGCTGATGAAGAAGTAGCAGTACAAGAACAAAAATCAAAAGGGAAAGGCTTAATCATTAGCTTAATTGTGTTGATTATTCTTTTAATAATCATGATGGCAGGTGGGGGTTATTTTTTGTATAACAATATGAAAACAGAGCAAACATCCTCTTCAACTGCGGGTAATCAAATGGCAGAAGAAAAAGTGTATAAAGATTTTTATCAAGTACAAATTAATGACATGGTTCTTAATATTACCAATACTAAAGGAAGAGAAAAGTTAATGAAACTCTCTTTTACGATTAACAGTATTGAAGATGATATTGAAGTGCTCATGGACCAAAATAAGCCAGAAATTGTCGATTTGGTCATTGCATTAATCAGTTCAAGAAACTCTGAAGAACTTTTAACTGTTGGTGGTAAAGAGCTTTTAAAAGAAGAGTTGATTTTAGAAATTAACAGCATTTTAAATCGGGCTATTGGCGATAATAGCAGTTATAAAAAAGACAGTGTAAAAAATATATTTTTTACAGCATTTGTCATTAAATAGGAGAAAATATGATTGTAGCAGTAAAAAGAACAAATTATAAAAAAGTAGCCATTAAACTCATTGCTTTTGCCGCACTTGTCTCTTTATTTACTGCCTATTATTTTCATATGAGCGGTAAGTTTCAATCTGAAGAGAATACACAGCAAACTCCTCTTGAAGTAGAAAAACAATTACAAGAGCAAAGAGCTTTAGACATAGAAGATATTATTTATGATGAAGCACAAATTGCAATTGAATTAATTGGACAAGATAAAGTACGAACGGTTAAAGTCATTGGGCGAAAATTATATATTGCAACGGATCCCAATATTTCTTTGGACTCTTTGATGGTACGATATGGGGTAATGGCATTGGTGAAAACCAGCATAGAAGACACCAAAATAGCAATTGATTTAAAACAAATAGTTGAGAGTAAATACAATGTTGCCAATGAGTAAAATTGTTTATCTTGTATTAATAACTGTTTTTTTTGTAGGGTGTGCAAAAGAAGAGTTGGATTTTGAACAACCCACGATTCAAATTCCAAAAGAACAACCCAAGCCAATAACCAATAAAGGCTCACTTTATTCCAGCAGAGGAGGTTCTTTATTTGCGGATAAAAAAGATTTGCAAATTGGGGATATTATCCAAGTAGTTATCAATGAAGCACTTCAAGCTGATACGAGTAACAGTAGAAAAACGTCACGAAATACCGTGGGTAACTTTAATGGAGGAATTATGGCTCCTAATGCTGGCAATACTAATCCCAGTAACACTGTCAATAGTGTAGCCAATAAATTTAACAGTATTTTAGGATTTGACGCAACCGTAGGTTCAAATTCCTCTTTTTCGGGAAAAGCAGAGTCTGAAATTGACGAAAAGTTTGAAACAACGGTTTCAGTTATTATTGAACAAACCTACCAAAATGGAAACTATTTTATTAAGGGTTCAAAGGAAATGCTCATTGATGGACAAAATCAAGAGATTATTTTAAGTGGAGTGATTCGTCCGTATGATATTTCACCAGAAAACAGTATTATGTCATCACAAATTGCCAATTTAAAAGTGTTGTACCGAAAAGATGGAGAAGAAAAAGATGCATTACGAACTCCATGGGGAACCAAAATTCTTAAAGCCTTATGGCCATTTTAGGATAAACTTAGTATTTTATTAATTTTACAGATAATTAAAAAATAATCAGTTTATTTATAAAATTTAGTATATAATTAGGAAATAGAAATTTAATCTAATTTTCAGAAAAGGAGTATGATATGCTTAATACATTGAATGTTGTTGAAACGGGTTTAATAGGTGCAAGAATATCTGCTCAAACCGCAACGAATAATATAGCCAATGAGAATACTGCAGGGTACATAAAAAGAACCACAAATATTAATGAGGCATTTCAAACAAGCTCTCAGTTAACCGGTAGAGGTGTGACGATTGGGGATACGATTCGTAATACCAATGATTTTATTTATAAAAATTTAGTGGGAGAGACGACATCCTTATCATATTACGAAGAGTTGTCTTCTATGCTAAATTCCATTGAAACAATGTTTCAAGAAACAGAAGACAGTGGATTTTCTAAAGATTTAGATGCTTATTTTCAAAGTTTAGAGAATTTAAAAAGTAATCCACAAAATATAACTTTCCAAGAAGATTTAAAAACACGAGCTTCAATTATTCTTGATGATTTAAAAACAATGTATGCAACTTTAGATACAGAAGCCGTTACCTTAAAATCTGATTTAAAAGCAGATGTCAGAGATATTAATCGAATTGTACAGAATATTGCTAACATTAACGAGCACCTAGGACAATCCAATGTTCCTCAATTAACACTGTTGGATAAGCGAGATGCTTTAGAAAAAGAGTTAGCCGCATTAGTGGATATAACCGTTTCAAAAGATTATGGAGATTATCAGTTAAAAATTGGAAACGTAACAGCCGTACGGAATGAAAATCTCAGAGAATTCAGTTATGCAGAAGAGAATATTGCTCAAATTGATAGATTTGCCAATGCGGATTTTACCTTAAATGCCAGTGGACCCAATCCCAATGACAAAATGGTGTATGAACTCAATAATACTTTTGCAGTAGAGGTAAAATATGGTGAAACCGTTGATGGTAATGTGGTCGATGAAACCAATATAATGCAATCCATTGCCTATAAGATTAATAATGATGCCAATATGAATACGTTAGTCAGTGCCAATATAAATGCCAGTGGGAACTTAGAAATCGTGGCAAATAAAGCGGGTGGATTAGGAGAATTTACGTCATCATTAAAACACTATACCGATAACAATAGCAATGATTTGTACGAAGTAAGCTTGATTGATAAAAATCAATATCAAAGTGTTGAAGCCAGCAGTCAAAGTTTTATCAAAAGTTATGATGAAAAAATAATCATCAATGGTGGGAGTGTTAAAGCAAAAATTGAGAATTTGGATACCAGTTCAGAAAAGAATATTATTCAACGATTCAAAGATAGCCTTGACACTTTTGCAGCAACACTCAGTGACATGAGTAAACAGTATATTATCAAAGGTGATGGCAGCTTTGTTTATGGAGAAGAAGCGGCGATTAACAGTGGAGAAGAGTATAATAACAGTATAACATTAGGATTGTTTAATGGTACCAGTGTTAAAACGATGAAATTTAATAATGAAGCCGTCAATAATTTGGAACAAAAAGATTATGATTATTTGCTTTCATTTGCGTATAAGAGCGATATTTTGTTCAACAATAAAGGACAATCCAATAGCAGTAATAATTATGAAGAATTAACCAGTGATGGATCGGTTGGTACCACTTTTTCAAAGTTCTTTCAAGCATTTCAAATTGATATTTCTCTGTATAAAAGTAACAATGATTTCTCATTTGACACCCAACAAACAGTGACTCAATCGTTGAAAAATACCTATGATAAAATGGTAAAAGTAGATCCCGATGAAGAGATGATTAATCTTATGAAGTTTCAAGCAGCGTATGAAGCCAATGCAAAATTAGCAACGGTGTTACAAGATATGATCAGTACAACTCTTAATATGGTTAGTCGATAATCTTAATCTATTATTAAGAAATGTAATGTCAGAATATGGTATTAAATTATAAAGGAGTAAATCATGCTAAATAGTTTATATATTGCACAAACTGGATTAAGCACTTCTCGAGTCTTAATTGAAAATGTCACTAATAATGTAGCCAATGAGAATACTCCTGGATATAAAAAAAGAGTGGTTGATGTAAGTGAAAATGGGCATATTCAAGAAAATAGTACAGGAAGAGGAAGTACAACTGGAAGTATTCTAAGAATTACAAGTGACTATTTATACAATAACTTGATGGATGAAGGAACAAAAGAGGCATATTACAACGAGTTATCGACTCTTTTAGGCGAAGTAGAATCTGTCTTTCAAGAAACAGAAACGGCAGGATTGTCCAAAACCATTGATAAATATTTTAAAGCCATTGATGATTTAAATTCTAACCGAGAAGATTCTGTTTTTATTAACAACTATATTACTCAAGCCAATGCTTTAGTTGGGGAATTAAAAAAAGTTTACAGTGCTATTGAAGACAGAGAAGCCAATACCTTAGAGAGTGTAAAACTCGATGTTGATTCCGTTAATGGTATTTTAAAAGAGATAGCATCTATTAATTATGAGATGGGAAATCAAAGTATTCCAACGAATGATTTGCTTGATAGAAGAGATTTACTTGAAAAACAGCTTGCCAAATACGTTAATATCGAAGTTATTAAAGGAGAGCCTTATGAGCTTAATATTAGTGGGCAAAGAGCTGTTTGGCATGATAATGTAAGAACTTATTCTATTAGTGAAGAGTACGTTGCACAAAAAGATAAGTTTGTTGCTGATGATGGAACTACAAGTTCACTTGCCAGTGGAGTTGGTGCTATCGATGCGGATGATAAGTTTGTATTTACTTTGAATAATGTTGGTACGATTGAGTTGAAATTTGGGGATTATGTTAAAGATTCTCAAGGTAATAATTTGGATATTAATGGTGATAGCATTGTAGATGCAACTGACATGATTGATGGCACCAATTATATCAGAGCACTAAGTGTGGCTATTAATAATGATCCGTATATGAATAAGTTAGTTACTGCGTACAATGGTGATTATGCAAAAGATATTAATGGAAACATTATTACACCTGATTTGGCGACAGAACGTTATTTAGTTTTAGAAGCCAAAACAGCTGGAGTTGATGGAAAATTTGAAACTACGTTGGAGTTTCAACGAGCCAATGCAACAGGATTACAAGAAAATATTGCATTTACAAGCAATGATTACCAAAGTAAAGAGGCTTCTAATGAAGTTTATTTACAATCCATTGATCAAAAAACACCATTAACCAGTGGAATAATTCAGTCAAAATTGGAAAATTTGACAACCAATTCGGGCAATAATCGATACCAAGACTACAAAGATTTACTGAATAATTTTGCGTTTACGTTAAGTGATATTCACAGTGCTTATGCTACTTCAACTGCAGATGGGTCTTATATTTATGGTCAAGATGCTTTTGATAATGTGGGTACGAATATTCAAAACCAAAAAAATATGAATCTTTTTTCAGGAAGTGACATAAAAACATTGCAGTTCAATGTATTAGCAGTAAATAATTTGACTCAAATGGATTTAGATTATTTGGTAACTTTTCAACATAAAAGTGATTTCTCTTTTGAGAATGGAGTACAAAATCCAGACTCCAACAATACTATGTCCTTTTCAAAATATTTTCAAGAACTGTTGGTCAAAGTATCGGGAGATAAAGAAAATAATGATTTTTTATTGGATTCTCAAAAAAGTATTACCCAATCTTTAAGCAGTAGTTTTAATGAAATTGTAAAAGTAGATAAAGATGAAGAGATGTTAAATTTAGTAAAATTTCAAGCTGCGTATGAAGCCAGTGCAAAAATGATTACAATAGCTGATCAATTGCTTCAAACTTTGCTTGGTATAAAGCGATAAAAGGAGTCTATTATGGCTGATGGAGTATTAGGACTAGGAAGTTCAGGATCTACGGGTTTAAGTATGGAGTTAATCGAGAAGTTAAAAAGTGCTGAACGAAAAGCACAAGTTGAGCCGATTGAAACACGAATAACCAATTGGGATACAGAAGTTGAACAATTTGGTGAAATAGAAGTTAAAATCAATGAGTTGTTGGCAGCTTCCAAAAAGTTTGACTTATTTAGTACGGATGAAAATGCTTTTTCTAAGGTATATGCAACAACTTCAGGAACGGCCGCCGCATTTGATGCAACCGATACGAGTAATTTAAAACCAGGAACCGTGAGTGCAACCATTTCTCAACTGGCACAAAAGGATGTCTTTAAATCAGACGTCATTGCCAGTACGAGTGCTAAAATGGGTTCAGGAAGTATTGAAATAAAAGTAGGAAGTGATACTTATACGTTTAATACTACGAATAAAAGTTATGCTACAGTAGTTGCTGAAATGAATACCTATGCAAAACTCGATGTCGCACTGGAAAAAGTAAGTGACAATGAATATCGAATGATTATTAAAAGCAGTGAAAGTGGTTTGGATAATGCACTTACTATTACGCAAACGGGTGCTGTCAATATTGGATTAGGTGATTCTTATACCAGTGCAGCCAATACCTTTGTTGGTACAGATATCCCTGCGAATGGTTTAGAAATTGCTTTTAATGATGGAACAAATAACTTTTCACTGACTACCAGTGGTGAAAGCTATCAAGACATTATCGATAGTATTAATGGAACAGGGAACTTTACTGCTACTTTAACCGATGGTAAAATATCAATTGCAACAGTAAATGGGGCTACATTAAAGGTTACAACAGATAGTGTGTTGGGATTAACCAATGACAGTCAAACGCAAAAAGCGCAAAATCTGTTGGCCAATGTGGATGGAATAGATTATAATCTGTCGGCCAATAAAATTATTATGCAAAGTGGTTTAACGATTGCAGCTTTAGAAACAGGAACGGCATCTGTTGGAATTCAAAGAGATACTGCCAGTATTGAAACATCGTTCCAATCGTTGATTACGACCTACAATGATTTAGTGGATTTGGTGACAAATTACACGATTGGTGCTGATTCTAAAATTGAAGATAAAGCAACCATTCGATCAATTATGTCTCAAATTAAAGATATTATTTTTGGTGGAACTTATGGTGAGAATAATGACAAAAGTGTCTTTAACTATGGAATCAGTTTAGATAAAAGTGGATATTTGTCATTGGATTCATCTGTTTTTAATAAAGCCGTTGCTGAAGATTTTAATGGTTTAAAATCTATATTAGTCGGTGCTGCAGAAAATAAAGGAATTGGTACAAAAATAAAAGAGTATATCGATGAACTTGATAGTTTTGGTGGTTTATTAACTTCTTTTGGAGATAATATGACTACCAGACGGACATCTTTAGAAACAGAAAAGAAAAAAGCCGTTGAGTTTTTAGACAGTAAATACAGTCAAATGGCATCACAATTTGCAGCATATACGGCTATTATTAGCCAGTTTGAAAATGCGTTTAGCGGGCTTAAAATGATGATTGCCCAATCAACATCGGGTAACTAATAGATACATTTAAGCATTTATATAATATACTTATTGTCAACTTAACAATAAGTATATTATGGAGTAAATTTAATGGGTCTTGAAGTATATAATCAACAAAATGCTGTTAGTGATGATCCGTATGTTCTCATATTAAAACTGTATGAGGGATTGCTTAAATTCTTATCGCTCGTTAGAATCTCTATGCAAGAGGGTGATATTGAATCAAAATTTAAATATATTAACAAATCTATTGCTATCTTTGACGAACTAAGAAACGTACTTGATTTTGAT
>JBAYZM010000023.1:0-17937 GCA_041672515.1 Arcobacteraceae bacterium | reverse complement strand
CAATGAAGAGTTTCAACAAACCTTTGTAACAAAGTTTATCAAAGATATTTTTTCATTCAACAAACAAGAACATCCCAACCACATTTTACAAGAGAATATTATTGAAAATATTGACAAAAAAATCAATCGACTCAATCATAATTTGGTTGCCATTTCTAACCTTTTAGAAACCAACCACATTGGCGTGGCAAGTTCGGTTGTAAACAATGTCTACATACAAATTAACTCCATTAATATTTACATTACCAATTTAATCAACTACGATTTAAACATTGCCATTGAAGAAAAAAGAGACACACAAAAAGTCTTTAATACCCTAACGATGATTCTGAATTTTTCCATTATCTTTGTGTTTTTATCTTCAATTATTTTGTCCGTTTTACTTATTAATAACTTCAAAAAACTGCATTTGGTATTAGAAGATACCGTAAGCGAAAAGACCAAAGAGCTACAAAAACTCAATGAAAGTTTAGAGAAAAGAATCGAAAAAGAGGTTGCCAGTAGCAGAAAAAAAGATTTGATTATGTTTCAACAAGCAAGGTTGGCAAGTTTGGGAGAGATGATTGCCAATATTGCCCACCAATGGAGGCAACCTTTGGGAGCGATTATGGTGATTATTCAGAGTTTTCAGCTTAAATCTTCTATGGGAAAACTGAATTGTGCCTATGTTGAAGAGAAGGTCAACGACGCCATTTTATTGGCAAACAATATGTCCAGCACCTTAGATGATTTTCAAAACTTTTTTAAACCCAATAAAAACAAAGCTTTTTTTTCTCTCAAACAGTGTCTTTTAGACTCTTTGGAACTCTCCAAATATGTTTTAGAACAAGAAAAAATTAAAGTGGATTTGAACATTAAAAAAGATATTGAGATTTTTGGTTTTTATAATGAACTATCTCATGTTTTTTTAAATATTCTTTCTAACTCTAAAGATGCTCTTAAAACTATCACTCAAAAACCAAGGCGTATTCAAGTGGTGGTTAAAAAAGTAAAAAACAGTGCTAAAGTCTATTTATACGACAACGGTGGAGGAATCGACAATGAAATCTTGCCCAAAATATTTGAACCTTATTACACCACAAAATATAAAAGCAATGGCACAGGAATTGGGCTTTATATGTCCAAACAAATCATTGAAAAACAGATGAATGGTTCCATTAAATGTAAGAATGTTTACTATAAAATAGATACCCAAACTTTCGACCACTGCACACTGTTTGTCGTTGAAATACCCATTGAAAAAAAGAAGGATGCCTAAAATGAAAAAAAGAGATTTAGCAATTTTAAAAGATTTTACCATTTTATATTTAGAAGACAATGAAAACTTACTCAAACATACACAAGAGATTTTAGGTGATTTTTTTAAAAAAGTCTGTGGGGTAAAATCTTCTAAAGAGGCATGGAAAGTCTTAGAAAAAGAGAAAGTAGACGTGATTATTTCGGATATTTTACTCAAAGATGAAAATGGCATTGATTTTTTAAATGCCTTAAAAAGTCAAAATATTGACAAACCAATTATTTTAACCACCGCACACACCGATACCAAATATTTTTTAGATGCGATTAAACTCAAAGTGGAAAACTATATTGTCAAACCCATTAATATTCAAGAACTTTTAGATACGTTGCACGATATTGTTTTACCCATTACCCAACAAAAAGAGATTGAAAAAAACAGTTTTGTCATTAAAACCATTTCAGCTATCAGTGATTCAAAACAAGTGGAAGTGATCAAATATATCATTTCAAACTTAGATAAAAACAACCATCTAGTTGCTTCTTACAGCGATATTATGAACGAAATTTCTATTTCAAAACCCACATTAATTAAACTCTTTAAAGAACTCTTGGAAAAACATATTCTCATTAAAATTGCCCATAAAACCTATTTGTTTAACACCGAAGCTCTTTAGCATTAAGGGTTTAGCTGTTTTGTTGAGATTTCAATCCCCTCATAAGAAGTTGTTTTAATCGCATTTAAAATAGCTTCTAAGGTGACTTTATTTTCATCGTAAATCACGGTTACGGTTTTAGTGTTTAAAATAGCGCTCGATTTTTCGATACCTTCTAAAGGTTTAATGGCTTTTTTAACCGCAGTTGTACACAAAGGACAATGCATGCCTTCTACTTTAATTACGCTCATTGTTTGGGCAAAACTCCACATGAAACTTAAACTTAACGCAATAATAATTTTCATAAGCTACTCCATAAATAAAGGGATGATTTCTGGGTACAATAACAACCCTAGTATACCTACAAATCCAAATCCATAGAGTAAAAGTTGTTTGATTTTTTTTGTTTTATTACACTCACAATAAATATTCTTGTTTTGTTTTACCCATGCAAGTATAAAAAATAGTAAAGTTAACAAAGCCAATGGAATTCGTAAAAACTCTAGCTGCGTTAAAAAACTCAAAGCTCCGCTTGAAAGTCCAAAAAACAGAAATAAAAAAGCTGGTAAACAACACAAAGTCGATAACAGTGCAGTAAAAACTGCACCTATTATCGGTAAATTAAGCGTTGGTCTCATAAGCTCTCTTGTGAAATATAACTGTAAGAAAACGCTTTAGGGTCATAATAATCTAAAGCATCTTCTCCAATTTCACCATAAGGATAGCCCAACATATTTAAAGGATATTGTGTTGGTTTTGGGGTTAAAACAAAATCACGTGCATAATTAAACGCCATCCAATTCATTTCCCAATTACCCAACATATACGCTTTGGTATCTTGAACTTTTTTGTCTTCATTGCTTAGTTTTTCTGCCAATCGAACTTTGGTTACATCAGCAGGATCAGCTGGAACCCATCCTATGGCATTGATATAAAACTCAGCACGGCAGTGTTGCGCTCCTGAAACATTGGCAAAACCTTTTTCATCGGCTTTTCCACACGCATTGGAGATTTTTGATTGCCCTACTCGTATTCCAAATACTTCACGTGCTGGAATACCTGCATTTCGTAAAAGTGCCACAAAAACGGAACTAATATCGGTACATTTTCCACCAAATACTTTATCCACAACTGTTCTCATGGCATCACCCACACCACACCCTTTAACACTTTCATCACGGTACATATTAAGCACCGTCCAGTCGTAAATGGCTTGGGCTTTTTGCAACGGCGTTGTAGCATTTTTGACAATATCTTTGACAAACGCTGTAATGGTATCATTAACAGGAGTGTGTTTTGTTCCTTTTAAATACTCTTTTACTTCATCGCTGTAGTGTGTTGAATTACTGGCTTGGCTTAAATTGACACTTCGCTCTTGCGTTACAATATCCATATTGAGAGTTAACTCTCTTTTTTGCGTTCCTTTTTCCCATTTTGCGTATAAAATTTTGGTATTAAAGGGGTTTTCATTGGAAATATAAGCTTCATCAAAATTTCCCTCATACGAAATACGCACCACTTTTTGATACGTTGCTTCAAGAGGAAGTGGAATCCAAAGTTGCGCTAAATCTTCGCTTGGTTCAAGGACAAAAGAGTTGACAATCGAGAATTTTCGTGGAGTGGTATTAATTCCAAAAGGATTATTTGCTTGAGCAAATGCTAAATTTGGAACAACTAATAGAGATGTGCCTAACACGGCGGAACTTTTTAAAAATGTTCTTCTTTTCATAAGTGATGACCTCAAAAATTTTGAAGCATGAATGAAAGTATAAAGTAAAAATAGCTTTATTTTCGACCTAAACCTTAGGTAATGCTGTTTGTAGCTGATACTATATAGAACGTTTTATAATAAAAAACTTAAAAGGTAAAAAAAATTTTACTTTTCTAATAGACTTTTTACATAAATTTTTGTACAATCAAGCAAACATTAGCCTATGGATTAGGTGTACATAAATTTGTTGACTCACCTTTTTTATCTACATCTGCTTTAGACTAACATCAATATATGAGAAACCAATGAATAACGATTATAAATTAACTAAATTCGTTCAAGCCGCTGGTTGAGCCGCAAAAATGGGTCCGGGTGATCTTAAACAAACAATTTGCAGCTTAAGCAGTTATAACAAAAATGTCTTAGTAGGCTTTGAAAACAGCGATGATGCGTGTGTGTATCAAATCAATGAAAATGAAGCCTTGGTACAAACGCTTGATTTTATTACGCCTGTGGTTGATGACCCGTATGTGTATGGGAAAATTGCTGCGGCGAATTCTCTTTCTGATATTTTTGCCATGGGTGCTGAAGTCAAAACCGCTTTGAATATTGTGGGCTTTGATAGAAAAAATCATCCCACTAAAGTATTGGGTGAAATGCTTCGAGGGGGAAATGAAAAACTTAAAGAGTGTGGCGGTGTTTTAATGGGGGGACACACCATTGAAAGCGGGGAAATGTTTTATGGATTATCCGTCACAGGTATGGTGCATCCAAAAAAAATATACCGCAATAACACTGCTAAAATTGGGCACGTTTTAGTCTTAACCAAACCTTTGGGTATGGGGATTTTAACCACGGCAATAAAACGCGATTTAATCAGCGGAAAAGAGGTCGATGAAGCCATTAAAATCATGGAAACATTAAACTATTTGCCTTCAAAAATTATGAAAGAGTTTGATGTGAGTGCGTGTACCGATATTACAGGTTTTGGTCTTTTAGGTCATGCCTTAGAATCGACCAATGCGTTTACGTCTTACACCATTCATTGTGGAGAAGTTCCAGTTGCACCTTTGGCTCAAGAGTTAGCCGACCAAGGAGTTTATCCAGGAGGAACGCTAAGAAACATGAAATATATTGATGATTATTTGACCATTATGTGCAACACCGATAAGTGCAAACTTATGTACAGCGATGCGCAAACTTCTGGGGGATTACTCATTGCTATGGATAAAGAAGATGCCAAAGAGTACATTAAACGCGTTGAAGAGATTACGTATGGGTATGCAAAAATTATTGGGGAAGTCATTCCTAGAGGGCTAACGCCGTTGATTGTGTATTAATGGCGAGAGAGTGTAGGAATCGAACCTACCACAACTTAGTCAACTAAGCTGTCAATCAGGGTTGAAGCCTGTGGTGCACACCAGACACACATACTCTCCAAAAAGGTGAGAAATTATAACTAAAAAACCTAAAAAAAGAATAAAAGGGTAAAAATGTCTTTACTAAAATCCATTCCTAAAGTTGATAAGTTTATTCAAAATAAAGCATTTGAACAGTTAAGTTTGCCTTTGGTGACGCCTTTATGCAAAGAGGTCATCAATCAATTGAGAGAAGATATTTTAAATCAAACACTCACCCAATTTAAAGAAGAGGATTTAGTTGATACCGTTTTAAAAGCCTATGAAAAGATTACCCAACCCTCACTAAAAACTGTACTTAATGCCACAGGTGTGATAGTTCACACCAATTTAGGGCGAAGTTTGATTGCTGAAACCATTTTTGATAAGGTTAAAAACATTGCCACCCATTACAACAATTTAGAGTATGACTTACAAAAAGGCAAACGCGGTGAGCGTTATGAGCATATTTCAAAGGTCATTTGCCAATATTTAGGGTGTGAAGATGTTTTGATTGTCAACAACAATGCCAGTGCCGTTTTTTTGATTTTAAATACGTTTGCTAAAAACAAAGAAGTGCTTGTCAGCCGCGGTGAGCTTGTTGAAATTGGAGGCAGTTTTAGAGTCCCTGATGTTATGGCTCAAAGTGGCGCTATTTTAAAAGAGATTGGCACAACCAATAAAACGCATCTTAAAGATTATCAAAATGCCATTACCCCCAACAGTGCCATGCTCATGAAAGTGCATAAATCCAATTACAGCATTGAAGGTTTTGCAAGTGAAGTGGGCATTGAAGATATGATAAAAACTGCCCAAGAACACCATTTAATCGATTATTACGACATGGGAAGTGGTCATTTCGTGGATTTGCCCTATGGTTTAGACAAAGATGAACCTTCCGTTTTAAAAATCATGCAACACAATCCTTGTTTGCTCAGTTTTTCAGGCGATAAACTTTTAGGCAGTGTTCAAGCAGGGATTATTGTGGGGCAAAAAAAATACATTGAAGCGCTTAAAAAGAATCAACTCTTACGAATGTTAAGAGTCGATAAACTCACTTTAGCTTTACTTGAAGAGTCCATTAAAGCATTACTTTTGGGTAATATCCATGAAATTCCTACCCTTAAAATGTTGTTTACGCCCATTGAAGTTTTAAAGCAACGAGCCATGCTGATACAAAAAAACATTGGAAATTTATGCCAATGTGAACTCAAAGAGACTCAAACCTTAATAGGTGGAGGAACGACTCCCAATAAAAAAATCCCTACCATTGCATTAAGCATTTCATTTAAAGGATTAAAACCCAATAAAATTGAACAATGTTTTCGCTCATATAATATCATTGGACGCATTGAAGACGAACAATTTCTACTTGATTTTAGAACCCTTTTAGAAGAAGAGTTACCTTCTCTTGAACAATGCATAAAAGAAGTACTTCATGACTAATTTTATTATTGGAACGTGCGGACACATTGACCACGGGAAAACCTCACTCATTCACGCTTTAAATGGCTTTGAAGGGGACAGTACCAATGAAGAAAAACAACGCGGTATTACCATTGATTTAAGTTTTTCTAACATGCAAAAAGGGAATCAAAACATCGCGTTTATTGATGTACCGGGGCATGAAAAATTGGTTAAAAATATGATTGCTGGAGCATTTGGATTTGATTGTGTGATGATGGTAATCAGTGCAGCAGAAGGAATCAAACCTCAAACCGTTGAACACATTGAAATTCTTAATTTATTGGGAGTAAAAAATGCTGTTGTGGTACTGACTAAAAAAGATTTGGTTGATTCTATGACGTTAAAAGCCAAAGAAGAAGAGATACTTGAGTTTTTAAAAGAGTATGATTTTACGGTTTTATTAACGCAATGTGTCTCAATTTATGATGAAGTTTCTATTGAAACATTCAAAGAAAACCTTTTTAAACTCAATGCCCAAAGTAAAACCGAAGAGAACTTTTTTCGTTACTACATAGACAGAGTTTTTAGTGCAAAAGGGGCAGGAACGATTGTAACGGGTACGGTTTTAGGAAAACCCATTAAACTCAATGACAAACTGTTTATTTGTGATTTAAAAAAAGAGGTTAAAGTCAGAAATCTTCAAGTGCACAATCACAACACCTTAGAAGCAATGATTTCCAATCGAGCAGCCATTAACCTACAAGGCATTGATGCCAAAGAGTTACAAAGAGGCATGTTGCTTTCACAAAAAGGCTATTTGCGTGGCTTTAACACCATTGACATTCATTTTCACACCTTAAAAAACAAAGCGTTAAAACATAACCAAACCTATGCATTGTTTATTGGTTCTAAAAGAATCGATGCAAAAATTTTGCTTTTTAGCAGTACTGAAAGTTTAGAAACGGGTTTTGCAACCCTTAAAAGCGATGAAGAACTTTTTTGTATTTTTGGTGAAAAACTGATTTTAAGACAAGGCAATGAAACCATTGCGGGAGGCGTTGTTTTAAATCCCATTAATGATCCCCTTAAAAAGCACCATAAACTTAAACTGCTCGAAGCCTTAAGACAAAATAACATTGTACATGCCTATGAAATTTTGCTTGATTCTCATAAGAAAGGCTTAGGACTTATCTCTTCAGCGCAACGATTTGCTTTAAGTCATGAAGAAGCTTTAAAGGTTGCACACCAATTACAAAACAGCTTTATTGATGAAAAAGCGTTGGTCTTATATCCCCTAAGCAGTAAAATTACACTCAAAGAAATCATTGCCAGCATTTACAAAAGAAATCAGTACGCTCTGCTTTCAGTGGCTTCTTTAGCCTTACGATTAAAGTGGGCAAGTGAAAATCTCATCGAGTCAGTTTTATTGGAATTGGCGTATGAAAATGTTTTGGTCAAAGAGGGAAATTTGTATAAAAATGCCCACATAAAAGAGGATTTAACACACGCTTTACATGAAGTGGTTTTAAACCGACTCATCCTTGAAGATATTTCTCCTACGGCGCCTTACAATATTTACGATGATTTGGATATTGACCGAAAAGTGGGTGATACCATTTTAAAAAGTTTATGTGCTAAAAAACAAGTCATACGACTGCAACACAACTTGTTTATCTATGCCAACAGCCTCAATAAAATTATCAATGAAATGAATCAGATTATCAAAAATGAGGGTTATATTGATATTAATAATTTTAAAGGTAATTTTCAACTCAGCCGAAAATATCTTATAACCTACTTGGATTATTTGGATAATTTTTCCAATATTAAAAAAGTAGAAAATAGAAGAGTTTTTACTTAGTGTTTTATCTTGTTTTTAAATTCTCTTGGTAAAATGTCAACCTTACTTTTTTACTAGGGATTTCATTGCATTACAATTACGATACAACCAAACTTTTAACCGTCAATAAAAATTCAGATTATTTAATCGCCACTTTGTATTTATCGGCACAAAAAAATATTATGAATGCACCCTATTACGGAATTCAATACGACAAAAGTTCAATCGATATCAGCAAAGTCAATTTATGTAAAAAAGCCACCAATGGATGTGCGACTTCATGTTTGTATCACCAAGGCATTTTAAAAAACAGCGATTTTGCGAAAAATAAAATTAAAATTGCTCGAATCAAACGAACCTTTAAATTTTTACTGCAAAGAGATGATTTTTTTGCACAACTCATCAAAGAAATTAAAATGCTTCACAAAAAAGCCACCAAAGATGGTTTGGTGTTGTCCATTCAACTCAATGGAACTTCTGATATTCTTTGGGAAAAAGAGAGCTTTACGTTTAAAGAAGAAGCTTTTGAGAATCTTATGTCCTATTTTAAAGAGATACAATTTTTTGACTATACCAAATACGATATTTTAAAAAATCGAAAAAAAATCCCCAGCAATTATCACTTAACCTATTCACGAGCCGGCTTACACAAAGGTGTGCTGGTGGACAGTTGGGAGTTTATACAAAATTTATTGGAAAATGAGATTGATGTTTCGGTCATATTTAATAAAAAAATGAAAACAAGCATACTGGAACACTCCAATTTTTTAGGTTATAAAATTATTGATGCCGATTTAAACCATTGTCGTGTTGCAGATATTCACCACCGAGAAAACCACAAAGGGCTTATTTTGGTGCAAGAAGCCGCTAAAAAAACCGATTTTAACAACAGTGGTTTTATCATTCAATCCCAAGAAGAGTTCAATAAATATTTTTCAACCCAACATTAAGCTTATTTTTAATATTTTTCTATAAAATCAAAATAAAAAATTGAGGTTTTATATGATTAATGCGTTAAATCGATTTCGATTGGTATCGTTTTTAGAAGGAGTTTCTTATGTGATTCTTCTTTTTATTGCCATGCCGTTAAAATATTTTGCAGACAATCCCGCTGCCGTAAAATTCTTTGGCATGGGACACGGTGTTTTGTTTATTTTATTTATGATTTTTTTATTGGAATCCATGAGAAAACATAACTGGAACTACAACTTTAGTTCGCAACTTTTTGTGGCTTCGCTTTTACCGTTTGGTACTTTTTTTATGGATAAAAAGTTAAAAACGTATCACGCTTCTTAAATTCTACTCACAATGTGGTGAAACCGTAGAGTCTTTTGCATAATACACGGCAAAAGACTTTACATCGTTGGCAATACTTTTAAACTTCGGTGTGTGTAAAAAAGTATTGACTTCTTGCGATTCTTTTCCAAAAAGTGCAATAAATTCTTTAGCATCATTTTCAAATAATACTTCCCACTCTTTTTGCGTATATTTTTTGGTAAAAACCAAACCATCGTATCCTAAAAGTGGTTTTAAAATATATTTATAATAGGTCAAGCCTTTATTTATACTGTTTTGTTCATTGGCAAATAAAAATGAAGAACAAAAAATTACCACACAAATAAGTTTTCTCATCATCTCTCCTTTTTTAGTATTATATCAAAATCATTTAACAAAATAATAATTTTCTTAATTATACAAAACATTCAAAAATGTATATTTATTATACACATTAAAAAATATTTTGGCTTCATTATACGATAAAATAATTTTTATAAAAAGACTTTAAACGATTTTATTCCACTGCGTTTTACCAATTATTTAAAAAAACAAAAGGAAGAGAGCAAAATTATCATATGACATTAGAAGAATTTATCAATAAATATCATATTAGTATTTACTTACAACCTATTATATCAACCGTTAATAAGCAAACAATCGGTTACGAAGCACTGACACGAAGTTTCATAGAGGGTGAATTTATCTCTCCTTTGACTATTTTTGAAGAAGCCAAAGAGCATAATTTGAGTTTTGACTTTGATAAATATGTTCGAGCATTGGCAGTAAAAAAATTTACTTCGTATTTTACTTACAATCAAAATGTACTTTTATTTTTAAACTTTGAGTCAGCACTCATTGATGAAGCGTATAAATTTGAAGAGTTTGAGTTTTATTCCATTTGCCAGCAATATGGTATTCCAGCTTCCAATATCGTCATTGAAATACGTGAAGACAAAATCGAAAACTCTTTTAATCTTGAGAAATTTGCCATTTACTACAAAAACAAAGGGTTTAATATTGCCTTAGATGACTTTGGAATGGGTGGTTCAACTTTTGATAGACTCTCACTGGTTAAACCCGATATTGTGAAAATTGATCGCTCAATCATTTGTGATATACATAAAAATTTTATTCACTCTGAAATCTTAAAAGCCATCACGAAAATGTGCAACAAAATTGGTGCCGTAGTTTTAGCTGAGGGTGTTGAAAAACAAGAGGAGATATTGCGGTGCATTAAAACCGATATTTCGATTTATCAAGGCTTTTATTTTGCCAAACCCGATGAATACATCGAAAATAAAAGTGATGCCATTAAAGAAAAAATCAAAACCATTTCCCAACTCAATGAAAGCATGATACAAGAACATAAACTCAAAAAAGAGAAACTCTTGCACCACACACATGAGTATTCAAACTACATCATTGAAAAACTCAAACAACTCAGTTTAAGTAATTTTTCAAACGATAAGTTTAAAGATTTTATGAACAAAGAGTTAAAACTCGAAGCCATGTATTTAATTGATTATCACGATGCCACACAAGTGGGCGAAACCTTGCTTTCTGGCAATGTTAAAAAGTTTTATTCACCTGCTAAAAATGGAGACAGTCACTACTTAAAAGAGTACTATTACATTACAAAAAGCTCCAAAGAACAAAGCTTTTTAAGTCAAAAATACATTTCCAATGCCACGGGTAATATGTGTCGAACTTTTGCAAAAAAGTTTAACTATGAAAACAACGAATACATCTTATGTTTGGATATTTTAATCTAAAAAATATCGTCAAATGTAATACACTCGTAATAAATAAATGGTACAATTTTACATGAAAGAAAAAATCTACGTTGTTGATACGAATATCATCTTGCAAAATCTGCAAAATCTCTACAATATCTCGGACAATAAAACCAACACAGTGGTTATCCCTGAGACCGTTTTAATTGAGTTAGAAGACAAAAAAAAGCTCACAAATGAGTTAGGGTATCACTCCAGAGAGTTTGCCCGATTGTTAGCTAAAATGAAAATCAAAGAAGTTGACCACAAAGAAGGGTTTAAAGTCGTTAAACTTTACAACGACGAACTGGTTATTCATATTATTTCAAAAGACAAATATGACTCAGAAATTGAACAAGCCCATTTAAGTGAAAGCAACGACAAGCGCATTATCGAAGTCGCAAAAGTGGCGCAAGAGTACTACAAAGGCTCGCAAACCATCTTTTTATCGATTGATATTTATGCTCGAACCTTTGCTCAACTCAGTGCCATCAAAGCTGAAACTCTGCACGATGATAAATCAACCGTACCCAACTTTGAATTTGTCAAAACCATTGCCTTGGATTCAAGCCAATTTAATACGCTGGATACCAAAGATGTTTATTTGGTTGATCCTGCGTACAAATATGAAAATTTCAGTTATTGTTTTGAAAGCAGCGATGGCAACTCTTTGTATGCCATTGTTGTCAATGAAAAACTCAATGTGTTAAAAGAAGATGACTTTAAAGCCTTGCACGTGAAACCTGTGAATTTAAAACAAAAACTCTTTATGAAAGCCATATTATCCAATATGTACGAACTGCTAGTCATCGATGCGAAAGCGGGTTCGGGGAAAACATTGCTCTCATTGGTTTCAGCGATGCGACTGATTGACAAAGGGTATTACGACAAAATCGTTTATGTACGAAACTCGATTGAATCACTTGATCAAGGTGCAGAAGTGGGATTTTTATCGGGCAATGACGAGAAATTTAGAATTTACAACATGGCATTGTCTGATACGTTAGAGTTTATTGCCAAAAAAGATTTAAAAAAGAGTGAAAACAGAGAGAACAAAGAAGCCATTGAATCAAAAATTGCGGAACTGACCAATCGATACTGCATCGAAACACTTTGGCCCGGAGAAGCAAGAGGAAGAACGCTCAACAGTGCCATAGTCATTATGGATGAGTGGCAAAACAGCAGTGAAAAAACAACTCAACTTATCTTATCACGGCTCGATGAAACGTGTATGGCAATTGTTATTGGTTCAAACCGACAAATCGATAATATGTACTTAAACAAATACAACAATGGATTAACCTCACTTTTAAAACAAACTAACTTTAAGCATCCAGAGCTTAAAATGTTTGCCATTGAATTAGAAAAAGCCGTACGAGGTAAATTTGCTGAGTTTACGGAGAGAATTTTTGAGAAAAGGAAACAATAGCCATTCAAAATAGATTAATCAACGATACGATTTACAATCATATCGAGTACACTAAACTTGAAGACAAAATACTTCAAACCAAGATTTTAAGCCGTTTACAGTTTATTACACAAAATGCCTTGGCGTATTTTTCGTTTCCATCCATTACGACCAAACGATTTATTCACTCTATTGGCACCATGCATTTGAGTTCTTATATGCTGGAAAATGCCTTGTTGAATGCTTCCAATGAGGCGAAAAACTCTTTTCTAAAAGCCTTAAAAAAGGTCATTCAACACATTATTGAAGAGGATAAATTGGATATTCCTTTGGGTGGCGGAGTTTCTTATTTTGATAACAAAGAGTTGTACCAATTTGCTATTTCCACTAAGTCTAAAAGCCAACGAGAAGTTTATAATATTATCTTACAAGCCCTACGATTGGCTGGATTATTGCACGATGTTGGGCATTTGCCTTTTTCACATCAAGTCGAATATGCTTTAAAAAAAGTCTACAATAATTTAAACAATGATATTTCAAAACTGGGTGAAAAAGAGTTGGAGTTTAAAAATATCTACGACACAACCACACAAAACAACACCTTGGTACTGCACGAAGCCATTGCCAATGAACTCATCGACACCTTATTTCAAGTAGAATTACCCCAACTGTTAAAAGTCAAACAACAAGACTATTTAAAACTTATACACAAATTGTGTATTTTTATTTTGCAAGAAAAAGTCTATAATGGCTTTGATTTTAAAGTGTTGCATAAAATCATCAGCTCCACAGTCGATGCGGACAGATTGGATTATATCAACCGAGATATGCTGGCTTCTGGCTATATTGGAGGAGCAAATGACCACATTCGTATTACCAAACAAACGATTTTGGTCAAAGAAGCAGGAACTTTTCATTTGAGTTTTTTAGATATGGGACTTATTGACATTGAACACATGCTTGAAATGCGGTTTAACTTGTATAAGAAAGTTATTTTTAACTACGGTATTGCTAAAACCGATGCATTGCTAGAAAATGTGGTCAACTTTTTATCCAAAAAATATTTTGCCAGTACAAAGAAAAATACTCCTGAAAACTTAACCAACTCAATAGCCATGTTATGGAATTTTTTAAAAGAAAAAAACCTTGAAAAACAGCTTGATTTAGTGAGTTTGCTCGACGAAAACTGGCTGATTTCTTTGTTTAAAAAAGAGTACTTTATTATTAAAAATAAAAAAAATCTCACCACTGAAGACAAAAAATATTTGGTCAGTTTTGAAGAAGTTTTATTTGGAAAACGATTTTTCAGTGCCACATGGAAGAATCTGAATGAACTTTATAATGTCTTGGAGTTTAGCACCGTTGAACGATACAAATTCCGAGAGAGTTTTGGTTATATCACAGAAAATCGACTCAAAATTTTACAACAACGGCTCGATGTTTTTAGTGCAAAGTATGAAAAAGAGAACGAAGATACGTTTATTGTTTATCAAGTGGTTTCGTTTAGTTTGGGAATTCAAAAAGAGTTTTCTCTTTACGATGGAACACATTTGGTCAATATTGACGAAATCTCAACGTTGAGAAAACGACTCAAACAGTCAATGCAAAACACCGTTCCTTTTTATATTTACAGCAACAAAAAAGCCATAAGCAGTGCCATGAAAGAAGAGCTAAAAGCAATATTATTTGAGATATTTTTGTAATGGAAATTAAAAGTTAAAAATGAAGAAGAGTGACCAGTGACGAGTAACAAGAAATTACCCATCATTTTTTTATCTTTCTTATAACGGTTATACAATTTGCCTAAAAAGCTATCAACTCTAAGCTTTTTGAAATACTTTCATCTAAAAATTCACACAAATCATCTTTGTTATTAATCGCTTTTAGATAATCATCTCTATGTTCATTTTCTATGAGCGGTGGAACAATATTATTTTGTATCGCTTGATATGCCATTAGCAGTCTTCCTACTCTTCCATTACCATCTGCAAATGGATGAATTTTTTCAAAGAGTATATGAAATTCTGATATATCAAGTAAATCCATTTTATTACTATGAAAGCGATAGAGTAAATTTTCAATATCATTTGAAATCATATGTGGCAAAGATAATTTTATATCTACACCTTTTATATATCGTTCATCTAGTCTATATGCTCCAATCGGTTTAGATACATACCCAGGTGCTACTTTTAGAGCATCGTCAAACATAATAGCGTGAATATCTTTGATAAAGCTGCTATCAATGATGCTTTCCTTGTTTGAAGCTTCACGAACTATGACATCATAAGCTTTTGCAAAGCCTAAAATGACAAGCTGTTCACCAAGTGGCTTATGCCCTGCGGTGTGACCAAGCTCTAATAACTCTTTTGTTTCACCGTATGATAATGTTGTTCCCTCCATTGCATTAGAGTGATGAGTGATTGAGATTCTTAATTGTCTAAAAAGTTCTTCTCTTTGCTTTAGTGATAATTTATTAAGTTCTTGCATATTATTTTCTCCTAGTATTTTGACGTATTGAAATTATGAATTGATATATTAAGTAAGCTATTGTGATTTTAAATATTAATAGTCCAAAAGTTATTGGTTCTTTACTGGTCATAATAGAAAATGGATTTATAGCATTTGCAATATTATATAAAAAATCTGAATAATAGGTAGCAAAAATAGTATCTATAAAATTGTTTTTTATATTTACAGTATAACATATACTAATTAACAACATCCAAATAATTGGAAATATCCAATTTTGGGAGTGTTTTGAAGAAATATTATGAATTTTAAAAACTATCCATTCTAAAAAACTTTTTGGAAGTCTTTTTGTTAACTCTTCTTCCATTTTTTGCATTTCTTTATGATAGAATTTATTTGCTTCAATAATATTCCCAATACTATCAAATTCGTGTTTTAATCTTCTAAAAGTATCTCTTGGAGTATATTCGACAGCTAAGTCTGCATTTAAAAAACTAGACAAGTCATTTATTTTTGTATCTGGTATATCTAGCCCATTATAAAACTTTACATTTCTAAAATTTACTGATTTATCAATTATGACCGACTTTAAAGTAGTAGAACTTTTAGCTAATTCATTCTTTTTTCCAAATATCGAACCGCTAAAATCTATGTTTTCTTTAAATATGCTATCACTAATATACAGCTCACTAAACTTGCTATTCGTAAAAATTGAAATTTTTTCAAATTTTGAGTTTTGAATTCTTACATCATTTACACTGTTGCTTTGAAACTCAAATCTATCATTAAACTTGCTGTCTTCAATAATAAATTCATCAATAGAATATTGGTTTAGTTTAAACTCTTTTTCAAAAATACACTTATTGAACTCTAATATTTTTATTACATTCTCATCAAGAAAATTATTTTGTTCTGTATTAAAAAGCCTATTTTTAAAAATAGCTCTGTCAAATTGTAGATTTTTATTGAATTTGCATGTGTAGTCAAATTGAGAAAATCTATAAATTGCTAATTCTGTTGATTTTTCAGGAGTATAATTTGAGACTGTTTTATTAAACTCACAAGTTTGATAAATTACATTGTCTTCATTCTCTAGCACTCCGTAATCATAAAGAGTCCATCTTTCGTGGAATTTACAATCTTGAAAAAAACACTCTACATTCTTTAAATCTAAATATGATAAATAAAATTGACAATAGTTAAAATGAATTTGACCAAATAAATTTAAAATTTTCAAATAATCAAATGTATCTCGTCCATCTCTTGTAGGAAAGTGAATACAACTTGGAATAAAAATACTATTTTTTAAAGCTTCATTGTATTCATCATTCTCAAATCTATTACTTTTTAGATAAGTGGCAATTTCATCTTGTGAATATTTATCATCAATCAATTCACTATGCTCAAATAGTTGCTCGATTGTATAATTTATAAACTCATTATAGAAGTCAGATAGTAACCCTGAATGACGATCTTTTTGATAGTCATTTTTTATACAATGCAATATACATTTGTCATCTACATAAATTTCTCTTTGACATTCACCATAACACTTTGTATTGCATTTATTCAATTTATTCTTCTTTATCTTTTTTATAACTATTTATTGAAAAAGCATTATATACAATATAGCCTAAGATTAAACAGCTATCATGTACTAAAAATATCCCATTTGCAATTAAAAGTTTCTCAACTTAAAACCTACTCTTTTATGTGCCAAAAATCACTTTATGCCAAGGATAACAATGTAAGAGATTTAATTCATGAGGGATATACCATTGTTTATGAAGTTAAACAAAACAGCATACATATTTTAGATGTTTTCAAATGGCAGAATAAATAAAATTATAAGTAATCTATCTTGAGTGACGAGTAATAAATCATAAACTTGTCACTTGTTACTCATATCTATCTCTTTTTAGTTACTTCTTGAAGTAACTTCCAATAAATGGTAACCAAAATCGGTTTTTACTGGTCCGTGAACAACATTAACGGCTTCATTAAAAACTACTTGGTCGAACTCTTCTACCATTTGTCCTTGTGAAAACTCACCTAAATCTCCACCATTTTGCCCTGAAGGACACAAAGAATACTCTTGTGCAATTTCGGCGAAATCTTCCCCATTTTGGATTCGTTGTTTTAATTCACTGCATAAATTTTCATCTTCAACTAAAAGATGTCGTGCGCTTGCTCGTGCCATATTTTTCCTTTTTTTTGAAATGCTATCATAAACTTGTTTATGTTAAAGTGAGAAGTGAATGGTGAGAAGTAAGAGGGAGAAAGAAGTCACATCGACTCATTACTCACTTCTTACCATTCACCATGTCTCAAAAGCTATTTCTCAAAAACTCTGAAAAATTTCCCTTTAATTCGATTGGTTTCCAAACCTTTGAGTGCTTTTTGCAACACCTCTTTTTTAACCGCCACATATGAACAAAAGTCCAATGAGTCAATTTTCCCAATATCGTCTTTATCTAAACCAATGGCTGCGGTTAATGCACCTAAAATATCGGTTTTTCGTAGTTTTTGTTTTTTCCCACCGTTGATAAATATGGTTCTATAAACACTGTCTATTTTAAAATTTTCATCTTCTGCAATGGCGCTGATGGGTTGGATGGTGATATCTTTAAAAATTTCTTTTAAATCTTCCACTTTGTCGTACTCAAAATTTTCATAAAATGTAATTGCCAATCCACCCTTTCCGGCTCGTGCGGTTCGTCCGATTCTGTGTGTATGCACTTTATCGTCTCTGGCTAAATC
>JBAYZM010000022.1:0-18113 GCA_041672515.1 Arcobacteraceae bacterium | reverse complement strand
CATGCAAGAGTTATCGCCTTTGGATAAAGATTTTAAAGAGGCATTAGAGATTGTCTATTTACGATTTGAAAATATTATCGAACAAGTTTTAGACAAAGCTGTAGCAAAAAATGAAATCGTACACAACGATACCAAAGCGCTCTCAATGTTTGTCGTTGCTTCCATTGAAGGGTGCTTAGGCACCGCCAAAAAATCGCAAGATGGAAGTTATTTTCAAACGTGTATTTCCCAACTTGAACTTCTTTTAAATTCCCTTAAAAAATAAATTTCAAAAATCTTGACTAATCAGTCAAGATTTTGCTATAGTTTTACTTGACTGATTAGTCAATAAAAAAATTAAAGGATTTTCAATGCCTTATGTCCATGTAAAATTAAATGTAAAACAAAGCGATGAATTAAGACAAAAGATTGTTAATAGGGTGTTGGAAAATACCACCGAAATTTTAAATAAAAAATCTGAAGTTACTTCTGTTTTAGTTGAATTTATGCCTCAAAACAGTTGGAGCATTGGCAGTGAAAATTTGCCAACGTTTTATTTAGAGATTAAAATTACAAAAGGTACGAATACCAAAGAGCAAAAAGCAAACTACCTAAAAAAATGTTATACCGATTTTAGTGAAATATTAGGTGATATAACCCCTGCAAGTTACAGTGTAATCCATGAAGTCGACGCTGATTCTTGGGGATATGAAGGTTTGACACAAGAGTACCGATACATACAAAGTAAAACAGTATGAGTGGTTATATCGAAAAATCAATCTTACCTTTTGGATTTATATTTTTATACGGAAGTGGATTTATATTTACGCAATATGGATTACAAAACAGCTCACCTATGGCATTTTTAGCCATTCGTTTTTTTATTGCTTTTTGGATTTTACTTTTTATTGCCTATATTTTAAAAGTGCCATTCCCCAAGAGTAAAAAAGAGTTCTATCAAATAGCATTTGCTGGAGGTTTGACCGTTGGGACATTTTCCATAGGTGTTTTTTTGTCAATTTCATATGGTGTTTCAGGGGCATTAAATGCTTTGATAATAGCACTTCAACCAATTATTGTGGCTTTTTTGGCTCTTAGATTTTTAGAGGAAGAAGTCAATAACAGAGTATGGTTAGGACTAATTATAGGATTTATTGGAGTTGCTTTTGTGGTTGTTTCAAAACTTGATTTTTCTTATGATTCTATTATCGGTGTTTTTTGGTCTGTTGTTGCTTTATTGGGACTTAGTTTTGGAAGTTTGTATCAAAAGAAATATTGCACGGGCATGAATTTATACTCAGGTGGTGCTATACAGACTTTGAGTTCCACAATTTTGGTAATTCCTTTTCTGTTTTTTGAAGATATACATATAACTTGGAACAGTGATTTTACTATTGCCTTACTTTATATGGCAGTTGGAGTGAGTATTGGTGCTTTATCGCTTTTATATATTATGATAAAAAACGGAGAAGTTTCAAAAGTCTCTTCAATTTTTTATTTGGTTCCTGTGAGTGCGGCTATTGTTTCGTATTTTTTATTGGGTGAAACAATGGAATGGAGTGTATTTATTGGGATTGGTACTGTAATCATTGGAATTATATTGATTAATAAAAAGGATAAAAGATGAGTAAAGCATTGTTAATAATAGACATACAAAATGATTATTTCCAAGGTGGAAAGTGTGAATTGGTTAATCCGAAAGAAGCCAGTTTAAAGGCAAAAGTGTTGTTGGAGCATTTTAGAAAAAACAGCATGCCAATTTTTCATATACAACACATCAATCTAAGACAAGGGGCAACCTATCTTTTGCCCAATACACTAGGGGTGGAGATAGATGAAAATGTAAAACCACTGGAACATGAAATACGTATTGAAAAAAACTTTCCTAACAGTTTTTTAGAAACAAATTTGGAATGGGAATTAGAAAAACTCCATGTGAAAGAGTTAGTTATTTGTGGAATGATGAGTCATATGTGCATAGATTCAACCACCCGAGCTGCTTTTGATTTGGGATTTGATTGTACTGTTGCACACGATGCTTGTGCCACAAAGGATTTAATTTTTTCAGATAAAAGAATCAATGCGCATGAAGTCCATCACGCTTTTATGTCAGCATTAGGAACAATTTTTGCCAAAGTTGTGAGTGTGGAGGAAATATTGAAATAAAATTTTTTGCCAAAAGAGGGGCAGATTGTCACTCTTTTTAGATAAATTAGTTTTTATTCATTGCTTCCCTTTAATGTGAATAGGAGGATAATAAATTGTCTTATGATAGACACAAGGAGAATATGAATTATGAGAAAAACTGTATTTCTAAAAGCAGCAATTGTTGCAAGTGTTTTGATTGTCCATAGTGTTCCTGTTTTCGCAGCTGAAGTTGCAAAAGAGACCATAACCCAACCCAAACCTACTGTTGTAGAACAAATTGATGACACTTTTATTACTTCCCAAGTAAAAATGGCATTGTTATTGCATCGTTCAACAAGCAGTTTTCAAACAGATATTACAACAACCGATGGTGTTGTAGTTATTGAGGGTACTGTTCAAAAGAGTGCCCAAAGAGAGTTGATTACAAAAATTGTTGAAGATGTTCACGGCGTTAAAAGTATCCAAAATAAGATGACAATAGCCAAAGAGACTCCTACTATTGGTGAAAAAATAGGGGATTCCGCGCTTACTGGTAAAGTAAAAATGGCGTTGGTGTTACATCGTTCAACGGGAGTTCTAAGAACGTCTGTTACGACCAATGATGCTGTAGTTACTGTCAGTGGAATAGCTCGTAATAGTGCTGAAAAAGAGCTTGTAACCAAAGTGGTTGAGGATGTTGATGGTGTTAAAAGCGTTGTCAATACCATGACCATTGAATAATTATCTCTGGGCGACGTGTACTTTAAAACTACAGGTCTTTGTACATAAAAAAAATCAAAAAAAGGATTTACGATGAATGATAAAGAACTTTACCAACAAAAAAAACAAGCACAGTTAGACGAATGGAAAGCAGATATTGATAAACTTAAAGCGAAAGCTTCATTGATGAGTGCAGAAGCACAAATCAAACTCAATGAGCATATTAGAACACTTGAACACAAGTTTGATGAGGGTAAATCAAAACTTAGTGAGCTAAAAGAATCGGCAGAAAAAACATACGAATCTATGAAATCAAGTGTAGAATCGGCATGGGATTCAATGACATCAGCTTTTAGTGATGCAAAAGATAAATTTAAAAACTGATTAATGTGATGATAAAAACAACGATGGTGCTATCAGTAAAGATGAGTTTCTTTTAAATCAAAAGAAAATGAAATAATGCTTTAGCACTGAAGGTGTGTGAAAACACACCTTCAATCTACAGATAAATACCTCTCTTGAAAAGCTAAAGCTTTTCGCCCTTACTTTCTTTATCCGTAAAGAAAGTAACAAAGAAAGCTCTCCACGGCTTCGGTGGCAAAGCTCCCCTCGATTATTATTTTCATTTTTTGGCTTTTTAAAACTTGCTAAAATGACCGTTTAGGTCATTTCTTAACGCTTCAAACAGTTAAAAAGCTGGTTTCAAAAAAAGAAAATAAACACTCGGCACCTGCAGATGTGGGAATAAAATTCAAGCGGTTTAAACTATCTCGTGCAAATTGAGTATATTAAAAATAGTAATCTTAGAAAATCAAATATGACAATGTCCTTATCCCCTTTATTCCAACATCTGA
This sequence comes from Arcobacteraceae bacterium, assembly GCA_041672515.1. Classification (GTDB taxonomy): domain Bacteria; phylum Campylobacterota; class Campylobacteria; order Campylobacterales; family Arcobacteraceae; genus Marinarcus. The sequence continues at coordinate 14,433 of JBAYZM010000022.1, read as the reverse complement.
AAAGCCGAACGTTTATTTTTCTTTTCGAAAAAGAGTTACAACTGTTTGAACATAAAAATATGCTGGGAGCATATTTTTATGTGAGTTTTGCGACTCAGAAAAGAGAAATAATAAGTGAGGGAACCCGAATGGGCTTTGAAGCCGTTGGTGATTTTGCTTACTTTGTCCAGACAAAGTAAGAAGGCGGAAACTTTTAAGTTTTTAAGAGAGGTGAAAAGTTTAAGTATGCATTCCCAACTAAAAGTTGGGAACGAAGAAATCCCTATAGTTCAAATTATCTTTTTTGAATTGAGTTAAGAGAAGTTAGGAATATAAAAATCAAATATGCAAATGTCCTTATCCCCTATTTCCAAACATCTACAGAAGCTGAGCGTTTGTTTTATCTTTTCGAAAAAGGCTTGCAATTGTTTGAGTAAATAAATGTGCTAAACGCACATTTATTTAGGAGTTTTGCAAGACAGAAAAGATAAAACAATAAGTGAAGGAACCCCAATGGGCTTCGAAGCCGTTTGGTGGTTTTGCTTACTTTGTCCACACAAAGTAAGAGAGCGGAAACCTTTAGGTTTTTAAGAGAGGTATTTTTAATCTTTTGATGATTTTATCATTCTTATTTGTATATTTGTTTTCCTATTTTTAGAGGACATTAAAGTGGAGATTCAACTTGGGTGTAATTTGATATAACGTTTGAGTTGAGAAATATTTGAGCCGCAGGGTCAAATATTTCTCTCCAATGTTTTGTTAGATTATTGAGTCAGTAGCTCGATTACGAACCATTGAAAATGATTTAAATGCACATCTAACCCTAAAAATTTCAATTTTTTCGTCTCCAAAAGCATCTTGTACATTTTTTTTAGTAATACTTGATTTAACTCCAATAATAACTTGTTTTAATATCATCACTTCAGAAAAATTTTCATAATAAAATCCATCTTCTTGTTCTGTCAAATTCAAAAACATTCTATACTCTTCTTCATAAGACCAGTGTGAAAATTTTGTTAAAAATAATTTACGAAATTCATCGTCTGTCATTGTGGATGATAAAAAAGGTTTTTTATCAACATATTTTACTTTTTTTAATCGTTTATCCGGTATCTCGAAACCGAGACAAATACCTTGATGCTTATTTGCATAGTGTGCCCATTGAACTGGACTATTCCAATTTTTACTAAAACAAATCAAACCGAAATATTTAGAAGATTTTTGTTTTAGATTTTTTATTTTCTTTCTAGTTTCTTTACATGATAAATCAACACCTAGAAATTCAAATGGATCATTAAGACTCATTGCCTCTGAAATTTTTAATCTTTTTTCTTTAAGATCTTTTAGACCATATTCAGGACTTAAAAAATGATATACTCTCATGTGCTTCCTAGTAATCTAACTATTTATTAATGTTTTATAGTTAATAATAACTAACCGTACCTATAAAATCGTCATTGCAATTTTTATCAAAATTATAAACTAATAATTATCTGTGTATTATTTGGCACAATTTGGACACAATAACTATTATTATAGAGTATATCAAATATAAAATCTGGGGATAATATACTAATTTTTTTATTGTATTGCCTATTTTGATTAATAAGTATCCTCGGAATTTGTGAAGCTTTTCATTTCACAAGAAGATATAATTTTTCAAAAATGAAGAGAAAATCTTTTTCATTTTTATTCGTAAGTTATTATAAAAAGCTTTTATATAAGATATAAAATATTATTAAAATATATAGTAGATTCTTGATTTTACTAATTAATGTTATAAATGTTTCTGTAAAATCTGCAAGAAATTCAGGTTTCTCTATTTCTTCAGGTTTTTGAGGTATATAATTATCATTAACTAATATAGGCACCCAATACTTATTCATTATATTATTACTTAAATCTGAATTCTCAAAATACACAGAATGACCTCCTCTATAAAATCTATTTAACATTTCTGATTCATTATTTGTTCTTCCTATAAAGCCTATTCTTCCCGCATCACTAAAAGATGGGATAAATAATTTACATAAAATTAATATAAAATCATTTCTTGCACAATCATTAATAATTTTATTTACATTTTTATCTAATATTGTAGATAAATTATAATTATCAGGTAAAACACTACCGGATAAGACCAATGTTTCTATTTTCATATTCATACTAGTTTTTTCTAAAAGCTTAACTGCAACATAGGTTCCGAAACTATGAGAAACAATATAAATCTTTTTATCACTATTTTGACTTAATATTCTTTCAAAATCTTTTTTTAATTCTTTAATTACTCTTTTTCTAATATATGGAATAAAAAAAAAGAATAGAGTAAAATAATTATATTTCAACTGTTCAAATGCGAAATTATTTGCTTTTCGTTTTACTAATTCTTCTAATTTATCTTGCCATAAACCAAATGTTCTTATACCATGAAAAGATAGTAATAATTTATCTGTACTTAGACTATCAGATGTTATTAAAGAATTTATTAATGAATCAATGTAGTTTACAATACTAGAAAGCCATTTTTGACTACTTATATTCGCTTCAAGGATATTTGAGGTGTAACTATCAAAATCTTCTTTAAATTCAGAAATATCATTTATGTATCCAGTTATACCAATAATCTTTCTAGGTAGAAGAATACCATGTGCTGATTTATTCATTCTTTTTAATAAATTAAGTCCCACTTTAGGGCTGGCAATATCTTTGTTTTTTTTTGGTAAAACAACATCTAGAATAATTAAATCATATTGCTTAAGCTTTAATAATTCCTCTGCTTCATTTGAATAAGATGCTTCATCAATAATACAAAATTTTGAATTATCTAACTCTAAAATTTTTTTTCTTATTTTACTTAATCTAATTTCATTATCATCAACTATTAAAATATTTATCATAATTTAGATATTTTTTCCTCTAACAAAATTTTCCATTTACTACTGCTTGTATCGTAAAATATAGTACTAATATGAAACTCTGAAAATTTTTCATCAAAAAAAGTTTCTAAATCCTCTAATGTTTTAATTTTATCAGTATCATCAAATTGGGAATATTGTGTAAGAATTATGAAAGGAGCAATCTTCTTTTCTCTTTTTAATTGACGTACTATTTCTTTTCCTCCAAATACACGGAATCTACCACCAGATTCATTTTTAGTTTTATCATAAGTGGGCATACTCATATCAAGAATTATTAAATCATAATTATTTTTTAGAGCTTTATTTAATCCAGAGGTATAAGAAAAAGCTTTATCATATGTAATATTTTTCTCTCTGATAGAATCTAATAAGGTAACTATTTTTTTAATCTTATATTCGCTATCATCAACAACAAGAATTTTCATTAACCACTCCTAAATAAACACAAAAGTATTTTTTATTTTCTTCATTAATTATATTGATATCAACATAGAACTTACTACTTGTATTTTTTAATAAATTATAAATTTTATGTAGTCCAGAACCTCCCTCAGTTATCATCAATTCTGACTTATCATCGGAAAAATTCTCTTTTAATTCTTCAATAAAAGACTTAACTTTATTTTCATCAATCTCTATTTCATTTTTTATAATTATTTCATTTCTTTCAATATCTAAATCAATAATAATTATACTTTTATTTTCAGATTTTATACCATACTCTTTTGCATTATATAAAGAAATTAATATTGAAGTCATAAAAGCTCTAGCTTCAAGATAAAAAAGATCAAAATCATTTTCAGTTGGAATTCTTTTCTTATTGTAAATCACCTCCAAAACATCATTATTAGTTATTTTTTGGAAAAGTTGGTAAGTCGAAGATATAATATTTGAAAATTTAAACTTTTTATCAATATTATCATCAACCCGATTAAACCATTTTAATACATTATTTAATTCTTCTGTAAAAAGATTTTCAGCTTTAATTATATCGTTCAAAATATCTCTAAATCCTTGTATTAATGAATCTTTAGAAATTTCATTTTTTAGTTCTTTAAAAATTTCCAGTATGTTAATTTTTAATTGATTTTCTAATTTAATTTTATATTTACTAATCAAAATATAAGTTTCAGCCCACATAAAATCTATACAGTTAGAAAAGAATTTCTCAAAGTCATTTGTTCCTCTTATTTTTAATCTTAGTTTCTTTAATCTTTCAGGAGAAGGAGAAAAATCAAACTTATCTTTTAGATTTTCTTCTTTTTCTATTATAATTTTTAACCAAGATTCAACTTTTTCTAACTCTTTGTCTACTTTATAACTAAATTTTTTTAGAATTGTATTTAAATTTAATTTTGTCTGGCTATCTAAATATTCATATTTTTTTAGCCAATATTCATTATTTTCATATTCACTATTTGAATTCTTTTCTTCAATTTCATCAGTAATAAGATGATATTTTTCAAATGTAGATCTTAACTCAGTTCTCAAATTACCATGTCTTATTTCAGCACTTAAATATTTTTCTAATCCAAAATTCTGATTTTTCACAAAATCATTAATTAAATGGTCATGATACAATTCATGCACAAAACTAAATAGATCTGTTGAAGGAATAAATCCATCTTCATATTTACTACTATTAATGTGCTCATAAGTAACATATTCTTCTAAATCTTCTACATCTATATCATTTTCACATAATATTAAATAACGTTCAAATAGTCTTCTATAAGTATTTTCCCTTAATTGTCTAAAACTAGTAACATCTACAAATATTCTTCCATGATTATACGAAGTTTTTAATTCTTCAGAAGATAATTCTAAATACAAACTATTTTTTTCATTTGAAATCACTAATTTATCACTAACATTTGGTTCTATAATATTTAAAATAGATATCCTTTCATTTAATAGTTTTTCATTACCATTAAATTTTGATGATGAATCCATAATTGATGTAATACAAATTTTTTGTAAAAAATATAACTCTTTTTGCGTTAAATCATTTTTTTCATTATATATTTCTGATGGTTTATGAGTTCCAAAGTATGATAAGAATTCCAAGTATAAATCATTTAAATCTTCTTCTCTATCTAAAGATATATTCTTTCTATAAATATCAAATAAAATTAATGTATTTAATGAAACTTCATCTAAATAATCTACATCAATTAAGTTTACAAGTTTCTCTATTGGAAGAAAAATAAATGTATTCATATTATTGAGGTATGAATCCACTACAAATTCAATACATTTTTCTATTTCATTTTCAGTAATTAAATATCCACATTTATCTTTTATGTATTCAGATTTTATTACAACTGTCTCTTTATAATTAATAAAATATGAATCATTTTCTTTACCCTCTATTTTTAATTTTTTTGCAGTAAATTTATTCTTACGATATTCAGGCATTAAATCTACATTAATATTGAGTTTATTGATTAATTCATTATAAGAAAAATTATTAATTGCTTTAGGGGTAATGAACTCACCATATGAATAAAGTATTTTACCTATAAATTTATTTTCTACTTTCTTACTTTCAATAAAGCTATATAAAAAATATGTAATAGTTTTTGTCCAAGATAAATGATGAAATTTTAATATAATATTTGAAAGATAATTTATTGATTCATTTGAATTATCTTTAACAAGATAAATATCAATAAAACAATTTACGATTTTAGAATATAAAGAATCATTGTGTAACGTTTTATCTGAATAAATTAAACTTTTTACGTACATATCTAAATATGCAAAGTAATTAGAATTTTGAGTTATATTCTCTTCAAATTTATCAATTACAAATTTATATTCTCCATATGAATATTTTTTAACTATTTCTTTTCCTATTTCATTAATATTATTAATATCAGCTGATTGATTAAATACATTTATTAATTCACAATCTTCTGATGAATCTATATATTTTAAAATTATAAATTTTTCATCTTCACTAAAACTATCTCCATATAATTTTTTACTAATTAAAAATTCTCTAAATAATAAATATTGATCGACAATGGATAAGGAAGAGAATGTTGATAAAGATCTTGTACTAATATTTCTATTACTATCATATTCTAATGGAATTAAATAAGAAGAAATTAAATCTACAATTCCTAAGCCATTTCTAATATTACCTTTTGATTGATGTGCTTCTTTTCTAGCTTTATTTAAAGTCTCAAGTAAAATATCAGAAAAATTTAAATTATTTGTTGTTTCAGATTTAATTAAAATTTGATTAAGGAAAAAATATGTGAGTTTACTTTGTTCACAATTTTTTTTTAATTCATTTATATATTTTGCAGGGCTTTCTTTTTTAAATTCTTTAAGTAAATTAGAATACATTTCAATTGACCAATAAGAAACTGTTAGTTCGTTTTCTAAATTACTAATAATTTCAAAACTTTTATCAACTTGAGAATTAAGTATGGATAGTTCTAAATCTTTTTTAGTTTTCAAAAACACATTAATTTCATTGGAAAATTTTTGAAAATATTTGGTATACCATAGTAATTCTTTTTTCGAATCAGATAAGAGTAAACTTGATAACAACTGATTAAAATTATTTTTTTTGTATTTATGATTAATTATATATGGTTGTTTTTTATGATTAAATAATAAATCTAAAGTATACTCTAGATCTTTATCATTAACTTTATTTAAAAAACTTGATAGATTACGAAGAAAATTTTTATCTACTTTTTTTGTTAACAGTTTTGTTAATTTATTTGATATTTGCATTCTAAACATAAAGAATAATATCATAATATTATTTATAAATTATATTAATAAAATAATTTTGTTATAATTTAAAATGACAGAAAAAATAAACCTAAACAAACTATTTAAAGAAGTCATAAAAGACCTAGCAGTCACAAATGACCTAAAACAATCCCTAAAAAACATACTTATAATCCAACTAGGCGACTTCTCAGAGAATCTTCATATAGATAAACTCATCAATAAAATACTTATAGAACAAAGCTTACACGAAATCACAAACAAAGAAGAAATAGAAGACACTCTAAACAATACTCTATCAAACTACAATTATCAATTCCAAACTGAGCAAATAGAAATATTTAAAGAGTTAATAAAATATGATTATTCCAGTATTTGTGAGAATAAAAAAATATTCTATAAATTAAATTCATTACTAGCAAATATATCTTTACATTTAGAATCATTAGATAAATTATATGCCCTAGAAGATAAAGAACTTCACAAAAAAGGAATAGCAAAAACTCCACATCCAATAATTAAAGATGCAATAACTCCTAGAATTAACCATATAAAAGAATCAATAAAATACAATCCAACTGCATCAAATGAACTTCAATTAAAAATATATAATGAATTTAAAAATAATCCTGAAGAAATAAATCTTATGTTTACAATTATTAGTCTCTTTGGAAAAGAAGTATTTAAAAATATAAATAGTGAAATATTAGATACTTTGTTTAATCAAAAAGTTTATTTAAATAGTGCTACAAAAATTGAAGATTATCATATTTATACCAGTTGTCAAATAACATCTTTTTCAATTTATAAACAAGATAAAATCTTAAATGAAAGGTTAGTAAACTATATTGATGAGCTTTTAAAAATATTTTTTGATGAAGTATTTGATAAACCCTTAACTAGAAAACATATTACAAAACCTATACAATTCAAAAGCTCTTTTAATGGCACTCTTATTTATGAATACCAAACCAAAAAGAACTATAAAGAAAACCCAATATTTAAAAATGTCTAATCTAGCTAGTCACTTACTAGCCAAACAAACTATCCATAAAAAATAAAATCCTCTAAACTTCCCTCATGTAATTACAAATTCAAACAAAGATAATCGATTATCCAAACAAAGGATAAAAAATGTTAGTTCTAAAAGCAGAGCTATTAGGAATCTATAAAGCAAATGATTTTATAGATAAAAAAACTGGTGCTGTAACACTTGGAAAAACAAAGTTACAGCTAATGAGCCATCAGAATATGCAAGATGGGTCAACTAAGATGACATTACTAGATATTAGCATTCCTGATTCTAAAGTAAAACTTTATACTAAAGATAAAATCGGAAAAACAATTGAAGTAGATGTTGCAATCATTGGTGATGTTAAATATTACGGTATTTAATCAAAGTTTTTCACACTTACAAAAAATCAAATAAACGGATGTTTTTTTGATTTTTTTAAGGGTGGAAAGCAATATTTTTAACGGGTCTTATAGTAACACCCGTTACTTAACGGAAAAAGGTAAAAAAATGAATAATATAAAATTACTTCATGGTATTGATTCACTTTACTACTTTGCAGAATCAAACGAAAACTATGATGATTTATTTATAGAAATCCTAGACCAAATAGAAGAACTCAAAGGCTCTTTTCAAAAGAAAGATATTGAGTTTGAAAACAACGATATAAATATTACAATCAATGATATACCTCTTAACTATCTTGGAAAGGCTGAGGGCTTTTATTGGTTTAAAGATATTAATGAGTTTTTTAAAATAGGATTTAAAGATAAATATAAAAATAGAGGATTAAATGATATTAGAGTTCAACTTATGGGAGTTGGAATTTATACTATTGGAATAAAGAGTTTAATTGACTTTATAAACAATATGCTTTTAAAACATTATGTAACAGGATACTATCCAATTACAAGAGCAGATTTAAACTGTTTTATTCAATATGACTTTTCTTTTATAACTAAAGATATGTTTGTAACAAGAAAAAGACAATACTCAACTATTAGTGAAATAGGAAGTTCAACTAAGACACAAACTCTTTACATAGGGAAAGAGCCTTTTAAACTTAGAATCTATGATAAAAAAGAAGAACTTAAAAAATCTAAGAAAAAAGATTTTATGTATGAATACTTTATGAATAATGGCTTTGATATGGATAATGAGGTATTTAATATAGAGTTTGAAATACATAGAACTTATTTAAAGACTTTTAATATATCAACAATTGAAGAACTACTTTGTAATGCCCAAAATCTTTTTAGAGATTCTATGAATCAAATTAGATTAGTTGATGTATCTAATATTACAGACAATGACATAAAAAATAATTCTAAATCAAGAGCAAATACTTTACCTATATGGGAAGTAATACAAGAATCATATAAACTAGATGATTTTTTACAAATACAATTACCACTTATCAAAGTCAAAAGAGCAGTTTGTATTTATGATGATTATAAATTTAAAACTGAATATATAGCATTGCTAAGACGTGCTTTTATTAATAATCTACACATTGATACTGGTTATTTGGAATTATTGTTTTATAAGGCAAAAGAGAGCCTTAAAAGAGTTACTACAAATAAAGAGATTAAGAAAAGATATATTGATGTTGAAGTTATGCATGAAAAGGATAATACTAAAGAAAATCTTAGACTTTTAGATGATGGTAGTTTGATTAAGCCTGTTGATGTTGTTTCTATTTCAACTTTGAGTGATTATGATTTGCAAGTTTATTATGAGAAAGCTATGAGAAAACAGCATTTAGGGAAAAAGGAATTTGATATTTATTTTGTGGCTCAAAAAGAGTTGATTAAAAGAGGGTTGATTCCTGTTCTTAGTATTAGCGATTGTTTGGGAAAGGAGAATGACTATGATTGAAATGGAAAATATCAACCTAATTAAAGAAATAGCAAATGACATTGAAACAATTAAAAAAGCCTTATCGACAATGCAAACCAAAAGATGGCTAACTACAAGTGAGTTAGCAGATTATCTAGGATATTCAAGAGATAGAATTTATAAATTTAAAAGTTTATCTTTTATTGAGAATATTCACTTTTATAAAAAAGAAGGTAAAATATTATTTGATAAAATTGCAATTGATGATTGGGTAATTTGTAAGGAAAAAACAAATGAAACTAATCAATCGCAAAAACAAATTGTGGATAACATTTTATCATCAATCAAAAAGGCATAGAAAGTCTTTAAATCTTGATGATACAAAAGCTAATCGCAAACTCGCAGAAACAAAATTAATTCCAGAGATTCAATATAAATTGAACAATGGAGAGTTCTTTGAAAATGACAATGTTAAAAAAGTACCAACAATAGATGAGTTTTTTCAAGTATCGTTTGAAATACATAAAAACCATAGAAGATTTTTAACTCAAAAGAATCATTTATATGTTTACATAAACAATATAAAGCCATATTTAGGCAATAAAAAACTTGATGAGATAAAACCCTCTCAAATAGCTAATTGGCAAAATAAACTATTAGAAACACTTTCTACTAAAAGTTTATCAATGGCAAGAGCTGTTTTAAATGTAGTTTTTAATGATGCAATTGCAGATGAGATTATTTTAAAAAATCCTTTATCAGTAATTAAAAAGCCACATAATGTTCCAACTCGTGAAATCAAACCATTTTCACAAGATGAAATATTTAAACTCTTAGATAATGTCAATGAAAAAGTAAGATGTTATTTTGCAATTGGTTTTTTTACGGGAATGAGAACAGGAGAAATCCTAGCTTTAAAGTGGTCTGATATAGATTATGAAAATGGAATTATTAAAGTTAGACGTTCAAAGCGTCAAGGAATAGAAAGTGAACCTAAAACTAAAGCTAGTATTAGAGATGTAGATATACTTGATATTTTAATTCCATATTTGAAAAATCATTTAAAGTTTAAAATACCTCAAAGTGATTATCTTTTTACTAGCAATTTTCAAAAACCATATAATGATTGTATGGGAATATTTGCAAGATATTGGAAACCACTATTTGAAAAGCTAGATATAGAGTATAGAAATCCTTATCAAATGAGACATACATTTGCAAGTATGATGATAAATAATGGAGAAGATATATTATGGGTAAGTAATATGTTAGGTCATACAACATCTGCTATGACATTAACTAAATATGCAAAATATATTGTAAACAAAGAGAAAAAAAGAGGTACTTTTTTAACCGCTTCATAGTGGCACAAATAGACACAATTTTGGGCACACTTTGAATTTTATACTTGTTGAAGCCTTTATATACGAGGGTTTTAGCGTGGTGTTATACTAACTATTTATTAAACATACATTATATATAAAACACACTGAAAAACGACAAATAACATACACAAAATATGTCGTATATCAAAACACCTACAAATACTTAAATAAGGTATTTTTGCTCATTTGGTTATAAAAAATACTATACTTTCTAAATAAATTTTAAGTTTATGATATGATTTTTATGTATGTTTTATATCGATATTTAGATGATAATAGTACATAATGTATGTATATTAGGACAATATCGTGATAAACCTGCATTATGTTAAATATATTGAAAAACTACACTCCAAAGGTTGAATCTCCACTACACATCTTTAATTATGTATTTTTCAACAAATCATTTACTGATATATTCATCTTATTCACTGCAAATACTTTATTCCCTAAGTCTTTGAAACTAGCTCCAAAATGATAGACAGTTTCATCACAAATCAAAAATCTATCATGAAAATTTTTAGTGATTTTGACTTCAAGATTGTTGTATTGTTTATTGTATTTTTCTATATCAAGTTGTAACTGCTTAGATATAGTTTGAGTAAAAAGAGTATATTGTAGATTTTGATTTTTTGAAAATAGAGTTAATATTGACTCGTCAATATAGTTATCAATCAAAATAATTGAAGCCTTTGCACTTTTTATTAAATCTGATAAAAGTAGATAAGCATCAAATATTTGACCATTGAAAAATATTCCGTGTTTGATTTCTATTGTATTATTTTTGATATGGGATTTAATAATCTGCATATCATTTTCAAGAACAGTTAATCTTTGTTCGGTGATTTTATGAGTATTGATAGCATAACCATTTTGAATATAATTTTTGAGAACGGTTGTTGCCCATTGTCTAAATTTGGTGGCTTTTAAGGAGCTTACTCTGTAACCCACAGAGATAATAGCATCTAAATTATAGTGTTTTATGTTTCTTTTAACACTTCTATTACCCTCTTGACGAACTACCGAGAAATCCTCGGTAGTTGAGTTTTCATTCAACTCCTTTTCTTTATAGATATTTTTTAAATGCAGACTAATATTATCTGAACTTGTTTCAAACAATTCAGATATTTGGAGTTGATTTAACCAAATATTTTCTTCATTAACTGAGATTTTTAGTTCTAATTCCCCATCGGTATAAACCACTATATCAGACATAAGTACCCCTATAAATCTTTTATATAACAATAACACAAAATATTTTTTAAGCTTAAAAATATTGCATTTTGTCATATATTTCTGCTTTTAACTAAAATCACACAAGCCCAATCTTTTTAATTCCTACAACTTGATGTCTCATTTTGCGATATCAAGTTATCAAATTCATTTATTGTAATATTACTAAATGAAAAGATAAAATGGGCAATTTACAAACCCCTTATCCAAACTATGTTACCATCACACTATGAATACCAAACAAAAACTCCTCAAAGATATTTTCGGTCATGACCATTTTCGAAGCTTCCAAGAAGAAGTCGTTGATGCCATTTTAAACAAACAAGATGTACTGACCATTTTACCCACAGGTGGTGGAAAATCGCTTTGTTATCAACTCCCAACACTGCTTATGAGTGGAACAACCGTTGTCATTTCCCCTTTAATTGCCTTGATGCAAGACCAAATAAAAGCGTTAAAAGATTTAAATATTCGTGCTGAAATGATAAGTTCTTCGCAAGACAATAATGAAAATGCTCGAACACTGCAAGCGCTTTTGCAAGGGGAACTGAAATTTATTTATGTCTCTCCTGAACGCTTAAGTTCCAATGATTTTATTGGGGTGTTGCACCGTATTGAGATTAATTATTTTGTAATTGATGAAGCACATTGTGTGAGTGCTTGGGGGCATGAATTTCGAGCAGAATACCGAAACTTAAATCGACTCAAACAGTTTTTTCCAACTACGTGTGTCGCTGCATTTACAGCAACGGCAACTAAAAAAGTGGAAGCCGATATTGCCCAAAGTTTACAGCTTGAAAATCCCAAACATTTTCGAGCCAAAACGCAAAGGGACAATTTAGAAATTGTGTGTGAAGCCAGAGTCACCAATGGTAAAACCCAAATTTTAAAATTTTTGCAAACGCACAAAGGGTTGTGTGGGATTATTTATACGTTTACGCGAAAAGAAGCAGAAAGTACGGCTTTGTTTTTGTGCGAAAAAGGGTACAGCGCCAAAGCGTACCATGCTGGCTTAAGCAGTGATGTTAAAAATGAAGTGTATGAAGATTTTGTCTATGAAAAAATAGATATTGTCGTAGCTACCATTGCGTTTGGTATGGGGATTGATAAATCAAACATACGGTTTGTTATTCACACAAGTTTACCTAAGACATTGGAAAATTATTACCAAGAAATAGGTCGAGCAGGGCGTGATGGTGAAATGTCGTATGTCTATTTGTTGTATTCAAAAAGCGATGAAATCAAACGAAAAATACAAATCGATGAAGCGTTAGATGTACAATACAAACAGACAGCTCTGCAAAAGCTAGAACAAATGTACCGATATTGCATCAGTGGAAATTGTCGGCATAAAATCATTGCAGCGTATTTTGATGATGAAATTGAAGAGTGCAAACATCTGTGTGATAATTGCACGCAAGGGGAAGTGGAACTTCAAGATATCAGCACACAAGCACAAAAATATTTAAGTGCGGTTTACAGAAGCCACCAAAGTTATGGGGGCAATCATGTGATTGATATTTTAAGAGGTTCTAAAAATCAAAAGATTTTTGATGCCAATCATGAAACGCTCAGTGTTTATGGTGTGGGGGCTGAGTTGTCTAAAAACGAGTGGAGTGTGATTGCCGATAAACTCATCGACATAGAAGCCATACATTTAGGGGAATTTCGAGTACAAAAACTCTCTTCATTGGGCTTGGATATTTTAAAAGGGAATCAAAAAGTATTTATTGAAGCAAAACGGATGCAACCTGTGGTTAATGTTGAAGAAAAACCCGAAGAGTTGAGTTTAGACGATGAAATATTTGAACAATTTAAAGCCTTGCGAAAAGAGATTGCCCTTAAACACGAAGTGCCTGCGTATGTTATTTTTGGGGATAAAAGTTTAAAACAGATGTGTGAAAAACTGCCTTTAACCAAAGAAGCGATGCTTGAAATCAATGGCATTGGAGAAGTCAAATTTGAAAAATACGGGGAAACTTTTTTAGCATTGTGCCACGAAATTAAAGAGACGTATCAAGATAAATTGGAAGAAAAACCCCCTTTGCGAAAACTGACCAAAACCTATTTGGATACTCATGAACTGTTAAAAGAAGCCAAAAGCATAGAAGACATTGCACTCATTCGTGATTTGGGAACAACTACGGTGTTATCGCATATTCAGTTGTTGTTTGAACACGGTAAAATCACCCAAGCACAAAAAGAAAAACTGCTAGAACCCTTGCATATTCCCCTTGGAATTAAACACTACATCGAACAAGGGTTGCAACTAGGAACGCTAAAAGAGTTGCACCACTATTTAAGTTTGTATGAA
>JBAYZM010000021.1:0-18350 GCA_041672515.1 Arcobacteraceae bacterium | reverse complement strand
CCAACGCACTCGCCCCTGCATCAATGGCATCTAATGCATCTTGTAAATGAGTGATTCCGCAAATTTTAACTCGCATACTAAACCTGAAGACTCTTTATGGCTTGGGCATAATCCTTTGCCCCATACACATACGAACCAGCTACGACAATATCCACACCGGCATTTTTAAGCTCATGGATATTTTTATCATTTACGCCACCATCGACTTGAATCAAACAATTTGGATTGCGTTTATTGATCAGTTTTTTAAGTGCCATCGTTTTTTCAATCACACTGGTGATAAACTTTTGCCCACCAAATCCAGGATTTACCGACATGAGCAGCACCATATCCAAATCTTCAAGTAAATACTCAATGGATTCAGGTGTTGAGTGTGGATTTAAAACAATCGCGGGTTTAATGCCTAAGCTGCGAATTTTTTGAATCACGCGGTGTGGGTGATTTTCACTCTCAATATGAAAAGAGATATATTCAGGTTTTAAAGGGGCAAACAAATCAATAAAAAAAGAGTTGTTTTCCACCATCAAATGCACATCTAAGGGTTTGGTTGCAATCTTAGCCACACTAGAAACCACCACTGGACCAATCGTCATATTGGGCACAAAATGTCCATCCATAACGTCCACATGAATTAAATCACAACCTCCGTCACAAATGGCGATTATCTCGTCATTTAATCGTCCAAAATCAGCTGAAAGTATTGAAGGTGCAACTAACATTAAAACCCTTTTGCATTTTTATTTGGGGGATTATATCATTTTATCTTTTCAAAATCAAAATCAAAGCAATTTATGACTAAAATAAAATTCTAAAAGGATGTTTATGAAACATATTATTACTTTTTTTATTGTTTTTTTATATATCTCATTTGCCTCTGAACTTTTACAACAAGCACAAGTCTTAGAAAAGCAAGGCAACTACAAAGAAGCCATGTTGCTGTATAAACAACTCGCAACCAAAGAGATACCAACAAACAGTGAACTCGAAGAGAATTTGTCTAAAAACAATCCAGAAATCAAAGATAATCCTGCACATAAAATCAATATTAAAAGTGGTTTAACACATATCAAAAACTCTTTTGAAACCGTCAATGACACCCAAACCAATAGCACTATTGAGCAAATATTATCCTCCTCTTTTGATTTATATCCCTACAAAGAGAACTATTTGCTCCCTTTTAGTTACGATTCCAAAAAAAAAGATGACCGAAAACAAACCGAAGCCAAATTCCAAATTAGTGTTAAAAAACCCATTACCTATGATTTATTGGGCTTGAACGAAACCATTAATTTTGGTTATACTCAAAAATCATTCTGGCAACTCTATTCAGACTCTTCCCCTTTTAGAGAGACCAACTATCAACCAGAAATTTATATGCTTGTCCCCTTTAATCATAAAGAGATTCCTCTGTTAAAAGCCTATAAAATGGGATATTTACATGAATCAAACGGACAAAGCACGCACTCACGTTCTTGGGACAGACTCTATTTAGAAGGCTATTTCCAAACCCAAAATCTTTTTTTTGTTCCACGGGTTTGGTTGCGTATTCCAGAAAACAAAGCAGATGATGACAATCCCAATATTGAAGAGTATTTAGGATACGGCGATCTGAGTTTTTTATATGCCTACAAAGAGCAAACCATTAGAGTTTTATTGCGTAATAACTTAAAATTTAACGATGGAAATAAAGGATTCGTGGAACTCAATTGGAGTTTTCCTCTTTTTGGTTCACAAAGCAACTTTGGTTTTGTACAACTCTCCAGTGGTTATGGCGACAGTTTGATTGATTATGATAAAGAAATCAATCGTATTAGTTTGGGAATCAGTTTATCACGATGAAAAAAGTGAAAAGTGAGAGGTAAAGTCATATTTCTTCACCATTCACCACTCACTATTTACTATTTACTATTTACTATTTACTATTTACTATTTACTATTTACTTTCTCAAAAAACCAATAAAACGCAAAAATCAACCCTGGGGTTTTAGCTTTACTTTCATCATAAATAAAGGCTTTCGCTTCGTGGGTTTTTAAAAAGTGTAACTCTATTTCTTCATCATGAATACCACCACCGTTATGTACTTTCATGCTTTCATTAATTTTTGCATAATACAAGTGTTGCTTGGCTCCACTTACACCCACATTGGTGTAAAATGAGGTGATTTTAGAGATACTTTCCAGCTTGACTTTATAGCCACACTCTTCATCGATTTCTTCTTGAACAATGGTTTCCAAAGAGCTTTCTTTATCAACAATACCCGCACACAACTCATACGTAAAAGTTTTAGTGCTGTCGTTTAAATAAACAGGCGGCCTGAATTGTTTGACCAATACAAACGCATCAAACTCTTCATGATAAAGTAAAACTGCCACACTATCAAAGCTTTTAACCGCCTCCCATGTTTTATCTTTTCCATTTTGATTGTAGGTTAATTTAACGGGATGAACAAATTTTGTATTTTCTAAAACTGAAAGTTCAAAGTTTTTGATAATGTTTTTCATATAAGCCTTTGTTATAATTAAGAGATAATGTCATATAATTTTAAAAATTACTATTATTGTGGCAAAAGGATAACATTATGCAACTTAAATATGCAGGACCAAAACCAGTGATTTCGGAACATGGAATCACATTTAAAGATGGAAAAGAGGACAAATATGTCTATTTGATGATTGCCATACAAATTTTACAAGCCATCGACCACGATACGGCAATAAACAGTCACTATGAGTACAATACAAGCACAAAAAGACTCAGTGATGAAGAGATGCAAAATATTGTTCTTTCCTATCATCCCAATTTAGACGCAGAGATTCACAAAGAGATTAACGGGTATTTGGTGCATTTGGATAATGAGATACAAGATGTTAAAAAAAGCCCAATTTTTAGCCCTATTGAAAAAGAAGCCTATATTGGCAATTTAAAAATCATGAGAGAGTATAAAATTCAACGAGCTAAAAATAAAATCTTTTATATGCACGCGATTAATACCATTGTGGAAGT
The DNA here is from genome assembly GCA_041672515.1 of Arcobacteraceae bacterium. GTDB lineage: Bacteria > Campylobacterota > Campylobacteria > Campylobacterales > Arcobacteraceae > Marinarcus. The sequence goes on along the minus strand of JBAYZM010000021.1, from coordinate 15,346 downwards.
CATAAAACAAAGAAAAATCAAAAAAATCTCAACCCCTTTTTATGAAAAGTTTTGGCACACTTTACAAACCATTCAAGGGCATTTAGCCTTAAGTAAACGGGGTTTACAATCCGATGTTAAAGTTGTTACCAATGAAGATAGACTCTATGCCATTTTAACCATTGAAAACAACTTTTAAACTCTTATCGGAAATTATCAAACACTAAAGGGGCTTTAAGTTCTAAGCTTCTTAAGTGTTTCATCACCGCTTGTAAATCATCAAGATTTTTCCCCGTTACTCGAATTTCATCGCCTTGATTGACGGCAGTAACTTTAAGTTTGAGATTTTTAATCTCGGTTTGAATCGTTTTGGCTTCATCTTTTTCAATCGTATCAATAATTTTATAGGTATATTTTCTGTTCCCACCACTGGAATCCTCTTTTTTTAACTCTTCTAAGGAATTAATTGAAATGCCTCGTTTGTTTAGTTTTGAAATCATTACATCGTAAATGGCATCCACTTTACTGTCACTGGCACTGACCAATGTAATGTTTTTTGCCGTTTCATTTAAGGTAATCTCTTTGGTAATCCCTTTAAAATCGTATCTGGTTTCTATCTCTTTTTGTGCTTGAATCACTGCATTTTTAACCTCTTGCATATCCAATTTTGCTGAAATATCAAAGTGATGTTCTTTTACTTTTGCCATAGGTTCTCCTAAAATTTAAAAAAATATCTGTTACAATAGCATAAAGGATTTTAAGATGATATTACAAAGTAACAACACTCTCATAAAACATTTAGTCAATCAACTGCGAAACGCTCAAACCAATTGTGGTGAATTTAGAACCCTAGTTGCTCAAATTGCAAAACTCTTATGTGCCGAAGCGTTAGAAAACATGCCAACCGTTCAAACAACCATTCCAACATGGCAAGGGGATTTAAAGTGTCATGTCATTGAAGAAAACGACCTTGTGTTTATCCCCATTTTGCGAGCGGGTGAACCTATGCTTAATGGCATTTTAGAACTCTTACCTAAAAGTATGGGTGGTTTTTTAGCCATGAAACGAGATGAAGAAACGGCGGTGAGTAAAATCTATTATCAACGTTTTCCCAATCTGAACAATAAAACCGTGATTCTTTTAGACCCCATGGTAGCAACGGGTGGCAGTTTGATTGACGCCATTAGTGTCGTCAAAGAACAAAATCCCAAAGAGGTGATTTGTTTGAATATTTTAGGTTCTACGTTTGGAGTCGATTCCGTAGATGCAACCTACCCCAATATTAAAATGTACATTGCCCAAATCGATGATGAACTCGATGAAAATAAATACATTCGCCCCGGACTAGGCGATGCAGGTGATCGAGCGTTTAATACCTTGTGAACAGTGAGAAGTGAAAAGTAAGAAGTAAGAGGTAAAGAGTCTCACCACTCACCACTCACTTCTCACTTCTAAAAACACTCCATGCCAAAAGCACCCATGAAATCACCATCAAAATACCACCAATTGGGGTAATTGCTCCGAGCCATTTCATATCTAAAAGTACCAATACATAAAGTGAGAAACTGAAAATTATTACGCCAATAAACATAATATTTCCCGCTATTCTGACCAACTTTGTCTCATGCAAATGCGCTATAAAAGCAACGACACACAAACCAAGTGCATGATAAAACTGATATTGCACGCCTGTTTGATAGACACTGAGCATTTCTGCACTGACTATTTTTTTTAAGCCATGAGCTCCAAATGCACCAAAACATACTGCCAATGCCATTAAAATTGTACCTAAAAGTAAAAAACGTTTGCTTGTTGAGTTCACTGTAACTTCCTAATTTTTTTGAAGTATAACTAAATTGAGGTTATTTTAGCAATTCATGGGGCTTAACTTCAAAAAGTTTTGCCAATTTATAGATGTGTTCTATATTAAAATGTTTTCCATATTTTAAATTCTCACAATTGGAATAAAAAGCAACCGATTTAATGCCAATCTCTAAGGCAACATCTAACTGCTTCATATTTTTTTCTAATCTTTTTTGCTTTATTGTTTTTGATAATTTTTTATGAAATTCATTTATTTCCTCTTCACATGCATTGGAAAAATTTATATTCATTCTTTATCCTATAGGATATTGTTTTAATTGCAACTATATAGTTATAATTTGTTTTTTTCTTTATTCTATAGGATAAATGGCACTTTGCTGAAGTCAGTAGAGTATTATAAAGCATCAAAAAAGTTAACAAGAAATAGGGATTTGAAACACAAAAAGATAAAACAATAAGATAAGTAATATTTATATTAATCTGTTATTGATTCAAAAAAATAATAAATTGGGATATTTAAAATCTTACTTATTTTATACAAATGTTCAACATTAAAATGTTTACCACTTGTAGAGGGTTCGCACGCCGAAACCAAACTCACTGATTTATATCCCATTTCATAGGATAAATCCAATTGAGTTAATCCTTTTTGCATTCTGTATTTTTTAACATTGTGTCCTATTGTTTTGTGTAAAGTTTCTATTTCAAACGTTGTAAAAGTAATTTTTGCCATTAAAACCCACCATAGTAATTTATTAACAGCTAAGTTTAGTTATTATATTATCTAAACTCAAACTACCATAGTGGGTTATTTTATTAAAAAAGGAATTTAATAATGCATAAAGATTTATTTCAAACCAAAGATGACCATATAGAACATTTACTCTGCACATATAATTATTTTGATAATTTCATCAATAATCAAAAAAATGTGCAATTATTCCACTTGCAAACAAATATCAATACTCTAATAAGCATGATGCAACCCTTATTACACAACAACAGTATCTCTATTTATAATCAATGTCCCGATTATACGATAAACGTTTGTGAATCAGAAATAACGTTAGTATTATTAAATATTCTGAACAATTCATTTTATGAACTGACTAAAAATAAAACTCTGAAAAAAAGATATATTTTTATAGAAGCCCAACTTAAAGAAAATTCTTCACTTGAAATCCACATCAAAGATACACGTAAAACTCTTAACCCAAATACTATATTTAAAGACTATTCAAATACAAGTGAAGTGAAACAAAATGCTGATATGCGTCTGTTTTCCTCCTATAAAATTGTACAAGAATCCCTAAAAGGAGAATTAAGAGTAGAACATTGCGACTTTTTATTTGAAAATAAAAAGCTGGCTTGTACCGATTTTATTATTACAATTAAGGAGTGTAGCCATGCATAATTATAATTATGTACTTAAAAAGCAAACCAAACTTTTACAAGTGGGTGAAGTCATGCAAAATATCATGCACCAATGGAAACAACCGCTTTATGTTTTGTATACAATGACGTCAGGTGTTTTACTTAAGCATGAATTGGGTATAGCAAATGAAGATACCTACAAAGAAACCCTGGAAACAATCAATAAAAACATCAAACATCTTATTACCACCATGGACTACTTCAACGATTTTATTAACAGCGAAAATAATAAAAAAAGCTTCAGTTTAACCCATTGTCTTAAAAGTTGCGTTACGATTATTGAACCTCTGTTAAAAACCAATAACATTACCCTTCATACCCAATGTAAAACAATCAAAATCGTTGCCGTAGAGATTGAATTAATGCAAGTATTTTTAAATATTTTAAATAACTCCATTTATATACTCAACCAAAATGAGACGCAAAAAGAGAAAAATATTTTTGTAGAAACAAGCCTTTCAGAAGGTAAAGTTCTTATTCATATTAAAGACAATGCCGGAGGAATAAAGCTCGATAATCCCAATATCGTATTTGACCAATACTTTAGTTCCAAAGAGGCACATATTGGAACGGGGTTAGGATTATATATGGCACGACAAATTATCAAAGAAAAAATGGAGGGCGACATACATGTAGAAAATGTCAATTATCTTCATGAAAACAAATCCTTTTCTGGCGCTTTATTTACCATAGAGTTAAATCACAAAAATCCCAAAAAAATCTTAGGAGAAAAAAATGTTAAAAAACATTAACACTAAAAAAAAGTTATTGTTGTTTCCCTTGTTGTTTACTATCATTGTCATCGCATCCGTTGTAATCTATGTGCATTACAGCACCATGGCAAACGTAAGAAACAATGCTGCAATTACCACCGAACATCTGATTCAACAAATATTAAAAGGAAGAATTTCTGTTTATCAATTTTTACGATTACCCAATGAACAAAACGCTCAAAAGGTCAGAGATGATTTTATGGAATTAACCCAAGATGTTATGACATTAAAGAAGAGTTTATCTGCTGTGGAAAATAAAAAACTCGCCGAACAAATCATTGAAAACTCAGAAAAATATGTCGAATATTTTAATGCTTTTTCCACTCAACGCATTAACGATTTTAACAGCGGTATCTTACAAGAAACCACTCATGTCAAAAGTATCATTGCCGATATGGTTAAAGTGGGGTTAGAGTTAGAATCTAAACTCAATGAGATTAATAAAAGTGCTGTTACATTAAAAGAAGAATCAACTCTTTTATTAAATGAAATTTTAATTGCCTTAGCCGTCGTTGCTATTTTGGTTTTCATCTCTATTTCTTTGCTTATTGCGAATATTGTTATTGGTTCATTAAATAACTTCAAAGAGGGACTTTTATCCTTTTTTGCCTATTTAAATCGTGAAAGCAAAGATGTTTCTTTATTGCAAGACAATTCCAAAGATGAGTTTGGGGAAATGTCCAAAGTGGTCAATGAAAATATCATTAAAACTAAAAAAGGGATTGAAGAAGACCGAAAACTCATTGATGAAACCATTGCGGTTTTAGGTGAGTTTGAGCAAGGAGACTTATGTCAACGATTGGATATAAGTGTTTCTAATCCTGCTTTAATGCAGTTAAAAGATGTCTTAAATAAAATGGCAGATAATTTAGAAAACAATATCGACAATATTCTTAGCATACTTGAAGAGTACAGCAATTATAACTACTTAAATAAAATTCCGACAAAAAACCTTAAAGAACACCTTTTGAAACTCTCAAATGGAGTCAATGAATTGGGTCGTTCCATTACTCAAATGCTCACAGAAAACAAAACCAATGGGCTCACGCTTGATGAAAGTTCAGATATTTTGCTTAGAAACGTTGATAAACTTAACGCCAGTTCCAATGAAGCCGCCTCTTCTTTAGAAGAAACTGCCGCAGCTTTAGAAGAAATCACTTCAAATATACGACACAACACCGAAAGCATCGCCAAGATGGCTAACTTTTCAAGCAGTGTTACCGCTTCTGCCAATCAAGGGGAAAAACTTGCCAATCAAACCAATATTTCTATGGATGAGATTAATGCGCAAGTTACCGCCATCAATGAAGCCATTACGGTCATTGATCAAATTGCGTTTCAAACGAATATTCTCTCACTTAATGCTGCCGTTGAAGCAGCCACCGCAGGAGAAGCGGGGAAAGGGTTTGCCGTGGTTGCCCAAGAGGTAAGAAACCTCGCTGCACGAAGTGCGGAAGCGGCAAAAGAGATTAAAAGTTTGGTTGAAAATGCCACACAAAAAGCCAACGACGGTAAAAGTATTGCGGGAAATATGATTGAAGGGTACAAGCAACTCAATGAAAATATTGGCAAAACTATTAGTTTAATTTCGGACATTGAAAGTGCATCAAAAGAACAACTTTTAGGCATTGAACAAATCAACGATGCCGTGACACAACTTGACCAACAAACCCAACAAAATGCCATGGTAGCAAGTCAAACTCATGATGTAGCAGTTTTAACCGATGAAATCGCCAAATTGATTGTAGAAGATGCCAACAAAAAAGAGTTTATCGGTAAAGATGAAGTCAAAGCAAAGCCACTTACTACCAAATAATCTTACATTTACTCAGAGAACTTTAAGTTCTCTGTATTTATTATAACTCGTCCTAAAGTTAGACAAGTATATAATGCGACATTTGTTACAGGAATTCTATAAAAATCAAACTATAAGGGTTTAACAATGATTGGTAATCTTTTATTACTCAAGTCAAAAACGGTTCTTTATGCAGAAGATGACCAAATCATGCAAACTCAAATTACAGAAGTACTTGAAATGTTATTTAAAGAGGTATTTTCCGCTGAAAATGGACAAAAAGCCTATGAACTCTATGAAGAAAAATCCCCGGATATTATCCTTACGGATATAAAAATGCCTCTTATTGATGGGTTGCAATTCATAGAAAAAGTGCGTAAAAATGATTACAATACGCCAATTATTTTATTAACCAATTTCAATGAAAAAGAGTATCTCTCTCATGCAGTTAATTTATCTATTGATGGCTATATTCTCAAACCTGTTGAGTTTAACGCTTTAGTTCAAACTCTTACCAAAGCCATGCAACGTGTACAAAAAAATTTAGGAATCATCTCTTTAGCACCCGATGTATTTTTTAATTCAGGCACACAAGAAGTATATCAAAAAGGGAAAATTGTCTCTTTGGGAATCAAAGAGTTAGAGTTACTCAAACTCTTAATTCATAATCATGCACGTACCATTACCAAAGAAGAAATATCGCAAAACTTGTGGCCATTTGATACCATTTGCGAATCAGCAATCAAAAATCTTATTTTACGAATCCGTAAAAAAATAAAACACAATATCATTACTTCCGTCCGAGGAATTGGGTATCGTTTAGATTCCTATACGGTGTAAATAATGCCTATAAGAAGACTTATTTTTCTCTTTTTTTGTCTTATTACGCTTTTAAATGGTGTTGAATTTAAAGAGTTAAAACCCACGGATTCACAAGAACAGCGCATTTCAAAAGAGAGGCTTATTGCCTCTTTTTTTATCCCTTTTACCAATGAAGAAACACAAGAGCACGCCATCCATCTTACCTATGAGCAATTTACAGAAATTGTTGTCTTATCCATTTTTATCGGTACTTTTTTAAGCTTGTTTATTTACAACGGCTTTTTATATCTCTCTACCAAACAAAGTGATTATCTTTTATACGTCTTATACATTTTGTTTTTGAACGCTTGGATATTCTCCTGTCATGGATATTTTTCTATTATCAAGAGATAACTTCTATTGTAAAAACCCTTTTTATTTTAGGTACCTTTCTATTTTTAACACTTTTTAGTCGTAAATTCTTAAATATCGACAACTTTTTTAATCTTATTTCTCTGGTTACCTTTATTGCGCTGTCCATCCTTATCTTTTTTTTAATGATTACCACTCCCGTTTTAGGAGAATATTTCAGTGAGTTAATTCTCATTGCGTTAAGTACTCTTTATTTATATTTTGCAATCCTTTCGTATAAAAACGATTATGCTCCCTCCAAATACTATATTGTGGCACTTTTGGGTTATATCATGGGAAGTATCACAATATTTCTGATGCTTTTAGGCGTTATTCTTCCAAACTTCTACACCCTCCACGCTCAATTTATTGGCTCAATGTGGACGATGATATTTTTGTCATTGGCGTTAGGATACAAAGTCAGTCTTTTACATATTAAACACAATGAAACTCTTTTTAAAGCTCAAGTACAAGAAAAAATGCTTTTTCTTCAATCTCGTCAAGCCATTATTGGGGAACTCATTGGAAACATTGCCCATCAATGGAAAGAACCACTGGCGGAAGTGGGTGCTATTCAGACCAATTTGCAAGCAAATATCCTCATAAAAGGGACGCTCTCACAAGAAAAGATATTGGATTCTACCCAAAAAAGTTCCAATATTATTCGACATTTAGCCGATACCATTGATATTTTTTACCGTTTCTTTACACATCAAAAAAGTAATAAAGGTGAATTTTATGTCATCAATGAGATACGTAATATACAAAAGATGGTGCATTACTCTTTAACGGTTGAAAATATTACCCTTGAAATACACCCTGCCCAAAATATTGTGGCGTATGGGGATAATAATGAATTTGCCAATGCCCTACTCAATATTATTTTAAATGCAAAAGATATTTTGGTCGAACGGAAAATAGAAAATCCCACAATAATTATCCATGTTCGCCAAAACCACAATGCCATCATTATAACGATTGAAGACAATGCCGGAGGTATTACACAAGAACCTATCCATAAAATCTTTGACTCATGTGTTAGTTCAAAAACCGACAATATTGGAATAGGATTGTACCTTACAAAAACCATCATTGAAAAACGATTACGAGGAAAAATTACCGTAGAAAATAGCTCCAAAGGTGCTTTATTTACCATAATGCTTCCTTTGGTTTGGGAATTGATTGAAGTAGAAGAGAATAGCACCTCTTTTAATATTGAAGAATCAACCTTACAAAGACTTTCAACGTTGGAACGTCAAGTTGAAAAACAAGAAGAAATTGAAAAAGTGATAAGACAGTGGGAAGATATTTTCAACCAAACCCATTGGGGAGTCTCTGTTCATAAAGGAACCAATAACCATTTTGAAATGATTAATCCGGCTTTTTGTGCCATGTATGGATACAGTGAACAAGAGTTAAAACAAATGAATGTGTATGACCTTTTTTCACCCGCTTCTCTTGATATTTTGACTCAAAAACAACAAGAAGCTTTTGAAAAGTCTTTTACTTCATTTGAAGCCATTCATGTCAAAAAAGATGGTACAAAATTTCCTGTTACTATTGATTTAACTGTCATTAAAAATGAATATGATGAAATACTCTATCATATCGCTAATATAAGAGATATTAGCGAACAAAAAAAAGCCAATCAAAGATTACTGCTTAAAAAATTTGCCCTTGAGCATATTCACGAAGCCGTATATTTGATGGATGAAAAAGGTCAATTTCATTATGTCAATAAAGGTGCTTGTCAAGCATTAGGATACAGTGAGTCTGAACTGTTACAATTAAATATTGGTGATGTCGATGCTGATTGGCCAGTTGAACGATGGCCAGAACATTGGGAAGTGATTAAAGAAATTAAAACCATGACCATGGAATTGCGACATAAACGAAAAGATGGAAGCATTTTTCCCGTAGAAGTTCTTGCTAACTATTTTGAGTATGATGGTATTGCTTATAATATGGGATTAGCAAGGGATATAAGTGAGCGTAAAGCCATACAAGAAAATCTACTTCTTAAAGAGTTTGCACTCAATAAAATCAGTGAAGCGGTATATTTAATCGATGAAAAATCAAACTTTTATTATTTCAATGAAGCGGCTTGCCAAGAATTAGGATATGAAGAAGATGAGCTTAAGCAACTTAATGTTATTGCAATCGATCCCAATATGTCCCAAGACAACTGGACAAAACACTGGAACGATATAAAAAAACACCGTTCAAGCCCTCTTTTGTCCCATCATCAAAGAAAAGATGGAACAATCTTTCCAATTGAAGTAAATGCAAATTATTTTGAATATAAAGGAGTTGCTTATAATCTGGCAGTAATTCAAAATATAACTGTACGTTTAGAAGCCCAAAAACGAAAAGATGAAGAAAAAATGCGTCTGTTTTTTGAACATAAACTTGTGGGAATGGCGATTACTTCACCGAAAAAAGGGTGGTTGCATGTCAATGAAAAACTCTGTGAGATGCTGGGATACAGTTTTGATGAACTTAAACATATGACATGGGCGCAAATAACACATCCGGATGATTTAGTGGCAGATGTTTATGGTTTTGAGCGTATGTTAGCAGGGGAAATAGAATCCTATACGGTTGAGAAAAGATATATCTGTAAAAACAATAGCATCGTTTTTGCCTATTTGTCAGTAAGTTGTGTACGAAAAGAAGATGGCAGTGTTGATTTTGTTTTGGCTTTAATCGATGATATAACCGAACGTAAAAAAGCAGAAGAAGAGATAAAAACGCTAAACGCAACTTTAGAAGAGAAAGTATTAGAACGTACATCCGAACTTGCAAAAAAAGAACGAGAATTTAGAACATTAGCAGAAAATATGCCCAATTTCCTCTCTCGATATAATCAAAAAGGAAAACGTATCTATGTTAATCCTGTTTTATGCAACTATTTTGGTGTTTCTAGCGATAAATTATTAGGAACGACACCACAAAAAAACCCATTAATTGGTGTACCTTTAGAACTTCAAGAAAAAATAACATATGTCCTTCAAACAGGGCAAAAAACTCATATGGAAATTGCCGATATAAAAGATGACAGAAAACGATGGTGGACTCTTATTTTTGCCCCAGAATTTGATGAGAAAGGCAATATCGATGGCGTCATTTCCATAGGACATGATATTACGTATATCAAACAAGCCGAAGAACAACTGCAACTGTTAAAAACCGCCATCAATAATGCCAGTGATGCCTTGTATATTGTAGGTGATGACCGTAGCATTCATTATGTCAGTGACGCTTCGTGTAGAATGTTAGGCTACACCTATGATGAATTTTTAACGATGAAAGTCGAAGACATAGATCCGTATATGAAAGTTGCAGAGATTGATAACGTACGAGAAAAAGTTAACGAATTTACGACAACCACTTTCCAGACAAAACATCAAACTAAAGAGGGCAAAATTCTTGATGTAGAAATTACCGTCACTAAGTTTATATTTAATGACAGTGATTTAAGGCTCTCTATTGTCAAAGATATTACCCAACAAATACGATATGAACAAGAGATAAAAGAACTCAATAGTACCTTAGAACAAAAAGTAATACAAAGAACCAAAGAACTCCAACAAGCCGTAGAATTTAACAAAAGTATTATTTTAGCCATTCCTGATATGCTTTTTGAAATATCAAAAGAGGGAATATATTTGAATATTTGGGCAAGGGATGAAAAACTTTTAGCTGCTCAAAAAGAGCTTTTATTGGGAAAAAATTTTAAAGACATATTGCCTCCCGATGCTGTCGAGGTCTCTATTAAAACCATTAAAGAGGTGGAAAAGCAAGGTTCATCTTTGGGCAATATGTATAAGCTTGATTTACCCAATGGTGAACATTGGTTTGAATTGCACACTACAAAAAAAGAGCCCAAAGGAACCTATTTGGCACTTGTAAGAGATATTACAGCAAGAAAACAAGCCGAGTTATCACTAATAAATCTCAATGCCACTTTAGAAGAAAAGGTCAAAGAGAGAACCTTTGCCCTTCAAAAAGCATTAGAGTGGAATGAAGATATTATCAATACCCTTCCTGACCTTCTTTTTGAGATAGACAGTAAAGGAAATTATCTTAATGTTTGGGCACAAAATAAAGAACTTCTTGTCCAGCAAAAAGAGACTCTTTTGGGCAATAACATCTCAAATGTCTTATCAAAACAAGCTGTTGATACCATTATTGAAGCCTTAAATGAAGCCAATTTAGCAAAAATATCCATAGGAAAAACTATTGCAATTGATTTAACCGATGGGAAAAAACAGTTTGAACTCTCTATTTCAAAAAAATCGGATGGAAACTATTTGATACTTTCAAGAGATATTACTCAACGTAATTAGAATAATTCTTGTAAAATTATTCTAAAGTATCATTTTACCCACAAATATGTGACCAATACATGACTATTAATTTGGTATGCTTTCTGATATTAAAAAAGGAAGCCCATGTCTGAAAAACAATTAATCGAAAATCTTATCTTTAAAAGTTTACAACTCAATCTTCATCAGCTTCAAACAAAGTATGAGTATTTTAAAAAAATGGAAGACATCTCACAATACCAAGATAAAATATCCACTTTCCAAAACTGGTATAAGTCAATAGAAGAAGATACCAATCATTTACTCTCTTTAATAGAAAGTGGAAAAATGGAAGAAGTCAAAACATTTTACTATCAAACCTATAAAAAAGACTTTGAAGCCATACTCCCCATGATGGACTTTTTTGCACTTAAACCCATAGAGAGATTTAAGTAAAACATCATAAAAATTATTTCTTTTAAAAAGTTATTCTAAAGTATCATTTTACCCACAAATATGTGACCATTATATGACTGTGCATTTGTTAAAATAATCAATATTCTTACTAGGAATCAAAAATGTCATCAAAATTACCAAACTCTTCAAAACAATATTGTTTATTTAGAAATACCAAAGTGGGAATTGCTATTTGTGATATCAACACCAATTGTATTACTCTTACCAATTCAGCATTTGAAACCATCTTTGAAAAAAAAGAAGAAAAATTAATTGGGCAAGCTCTTGAAACTATTCTGCCCGAACACAACTATATTTATTTAACAGAATTTATTAATCCCAAAGCATCGAATATTGGTGATTTTTCCTTTGAAACCACCTACTATAAGAAAAATGGTTATGGTGTGCAGTTGTTTATTCATGTCACTATTATAAAAGATAACCTTTTAACTCAAGAAAGTGGAGAAATAATTGTTCATGTTCTTGACTTTGGCAACAATCAATGCCTACGAGATGAACTCCTAACCTTAACTGAAAATCTCCCAGGTTTTGCCTATAAATACCAATGGGATATGACCACAGGTAAAGAGAAATTTTTATATGCCAGTAAAGGGGTAACAGATGTTTATGGTGTGAGTATCCATGAAGCGTTACATGATATTGCTTCTATTCGCAAAGTCATGCACCCAGAAGACCTTATTCCTTTTAAAGATGCTATTGTAGAATCATCAATTACTCTTGAACCTTTTCATCAAGAATTCCGTGTAAATCATCCCCAAAAAGGGTTACTTTGGCTTGAAACAAAATCCGTACCCAAAAAAGATTTGAAAAATAATACCATTATTTGGCATGGAATCACCGTTGATATTACTGAAAAAAAACAGCAAGAAAGTTTGTTGGTCAAACAAGAAGAGATGTTCAGAACCTTAGCAGAAAACTCTCCCAATATTATTATGCGTTACGACACTGATGTCACTCGAATCTATGCCAATCAAGCCTTTTCAGAACAAACAGGTATTCCCCTTGAAGTCGTTTCTTACTTTAAACCAGAAAAACAATGGGGTGTTTTTTTAAATATGCTCAATATGAGTGCATTGGAGTATCAAGATCGTATTAAACATGTTATTTTAACAGGAGAAAAGGACTCTTTTTTGGTGGAATGGGAGCGTTTAAAAGACGGTAAAATTGTTGCTCATGACCTCAATGTTGTTGCTGAACGAAATTGTGAAGGCAAAATTGTTGGTGCTCTAGCCATTGGACACAATATCACCGAACGAAAAATTGTCTTAGAAAAACTTGTTTCCAAAGAACAAGAGTTTCGATCTCTTACCGAAAACATACCCGATAATATTGTCCGTTTTGATAAAGAAGGTCGATATTTATATCTAAACTCAACAATGGAGAAAACTTTAGGAGTTAAAGCCTCTTTTTTATTAGGAAAAAATATTCAAGATGTTGCACCAACTCATGTCGATGTTATCAAGGCAATTAAAGAAGTTCAACATTGTGAAAACAACTCTTTAACCATTCATCAAGTTGTCACAACTCCAAATGGTGATACCCAAATTCACCACATACGATTTATAGCAGAAAGAGATAAAAAAGGTGAAATTATAAGTGTTTTAGGTGTGGGACGAGATATTACAAAACTTAAAACCTATGAAGAAGAGTTGAAAAAACAAAAAGATTTCCAAGATACCCTGCTCAAAGGTGTTGCCAAAGCGGGTATGAGTGTGAATGTTGTAGAAGAAGGTAAATATATCTACACCAACAGCTTTGAACTGGCAAAAGAGTATGGCTACGATGAACCCATATCCGATACAAAACCAAGTTTTTTAGAGACCATTCATCCCGATGACAAAGAAAAAGTTGCGTTGATGTATCAAAAACGCTTAGCAGGAGAAATGGTACCCAATACGTATACAGTTGCACAAGTCAATAAACAAGGAGAACGAAGAGAGCATGAAGTCTCTGTTGTACTTATTCCCAACACAACTCCTATACAGACTTTAGTGGTCACCAAAGATGTAACCGAACAAAAAAATATAGAAAAACGCATAGAGTTTATGGCTCATCATGATATTTTAACTGAACTTCCCAATCGATTACTGGCAAAAGACCGAGCCCATCAAGCTTTAAGTCGAGCAAATCGTATGCAAAAAAAAGTGGGCTTTTTATTTATTGATTTGGATAATTTTAAAACCATCAATGACTCTTTGGGTCACTCTGTTGGCGATGAATTGCTTAAAATAGTGGCATCACGCCTACAAAAATGTATCAGGGCTTCTGATACCATTAGCCGACAAGGTGGCGATGAATTTATTATTATTTTACCCGACTTAAACAGCACCAATGAGATTATTCCTATTGCCGATAAACTTATTGTGGAGTTTAAAAAAATATTTGACATTAACAATCAAACACTTTCTACGACCGCTTCAATTGGAGTGGCTGTCTATCCTGAACACGGCGATACCTTTGAACAGCTTTTACAAAACGCCGATGCCGCCATGTATAAAGCCAAAGAGAACGGTAAAAATACCTATTGTCTCTTTACTCAGCAAATGAAACACAATATGCTGGGCATTTTTAAAATACAAAATGATTTAAAAGATGCCATAGAGAAAAAAGAGTTTATCTTACACTATCAGCCACAAATTGATTTAACGCACAACACCATTGTGGGAGTTGAAGCTCTACTGAGATGGAAGCACCCCTTATTGGGAATGATTCCACCTCTAAATTTTATTTCGATTGCAGAATCCTCTGGACTCATTGTTCAAATAGGAGAATGGGTATTGCAAGAAGCGTGTAAACAAGCCGCTATTTGGAACAACGAGGGAAAAAATATTGTGGTTGCAGTAAATATTTCAGCCGTACAATTTAAACGGGGAAATTTGGTCGAAGTTGTTAAAAAAGCTTTAAAAGTTTCGGGACTCAATCCAAAATATTTGGAATTGGAACTGACAGAATCCATTTTAATCAGTGACACAGAAAGTGTTTTAAACACAGTTAAAATTATCAAAGAAATGGGCGTTTTACTCTCTATTGATGATTTTGGTACAGGCTACTCTTCTTTATCGTACTTAAAACGCTTTGCAGTGGATAAACTTAAAATTGACCAATCGTTTGTACGTGATATCATCAAAGATAAAGACGATGCCACTATTGTAAAAACCATTATCCAAATGGCAAAAAGTTTCAATCTGAAATCCATTGCCGAAGGGGTAGAAAATGAGGCAGTATTAAGCATGCTACATGAATTTGGATGCGACGAAGTACAAGGGTACTATTTTGCAAAACCAATGATTGCGTATGAATTTGAGCATTATTATGAACAAAGAATAAACTAAAAAAAGGAAAAGTAAGTCATGATTTACGGGATTAATAAAAATGAAAATTAAACAAAAACTTATGTTTTCAATAGGAGCTATTATACTTACGTTTGGGATGGGTACGGCAATAACTGTACACGAACTCAAAGATGTTAAAGATATTAGTACATTAACAGGAGAGGAAACCGTTCCGTTTGCTTTACTTGCTGCGGATACGAAATTTCAAAGTTG
>JBAYZM010000020.1:0-18434 GCA_041672515.1 Arcobacteraceae bacterium | reverse complement strand
TAAATTTATCTCGTTGATTATCTTTGCAATTACGGCATTTGTAGCCACAGTTGTTGCCAGTTTATCCTATTTTGAGGGTATCAGTTCAACGCCAAGTATTGCGATTTCTTCAAGTGTTTTATTACTTGTACCTGGATTTCCTTTTATCAACTCTTTTTTAGATGCGGTAAAAGGGTTTCTAAGTATGGGTTGGGGACGTTGGCTTCAAGCAACCCTGCTTACACTGGCAACTTCCATGGGAATTATTTTTGCCATGTCTCTTTTAAATATCAAAGGTTGGTAAATGAATGAAATGATTCTAAGCTATCTTTTAGCGGCAATTTTTTCAGCTATTCCTGCTGTTGGTTTTGGAATGGTTTTTAATGTTCCCAAAAGTGCATTAAAATTTTGTGCCTTAGGTGGTGCAATTACCTACACCTCAAGAAGAGCTCTTTTGGATTGTAATTTACCCATTGAACTTGCCACCTTTTTAGCTGCCTTACTTATTGGCACAATTGCTGTTTATTGGTCAAGAAAATATATCGTGCCAAGACCCATTTACACCGTAGCTTCGATTATTCCGCTTATTCCAGGAACCTACGCATTTGGTGCCATGATCAGTTTAGTGGATATGAACTCACACGGTGTCACGCCTGAATTAATTTCAGCGTTTATCGAAAATGGCTTAAAATCGATTTCAATTTTAGGCGTTATTAGCTTCGGATTGGCGTTGCCATCGTTATATTTTTTGAGATACAATAAGCCGATTATTTAGCTATTTGATTCTTTGCTTCTCTATCTTTTCTATCATCTGCTTTGTGGTTGGCAGTAAAAGTTTTTCAAGCTCCTCAAGTCTTCCAAATGTTCTCATCACTTTAATGAAATTAATCATTGAAATACTCCCTTTTTGCTCATAATTAGAGTATGTTGTGGGGGAACTTAAGCTTGCTTCTTTGGCAAAATCTCTTTGCTTTTTATTTTGAGAAAGTCTTAACTCTTTTGCTCTAAGAGCTAAAACCTGTGCAATTTCTTCATCTGTAAGAGTCCCAAAAGCACTATTTGGATTGAGTCTGTTTTTGAGTTTTTTCTTCACTTTTGCTGACGAATTTTGCAGTTTTTTTAAAAGCTCATTACTCATTATAATACCCCTTGTAGTGTTCTTTTACTTGTGTGTTCTAAAATTAGTTTTTGCTTTGATGGCACAACTCCATAGTCTTTAAGTAGTAATGGTAACTCAGTGTCTCGCAGGTTTTTCATTGTTTCTAAAGAAAATGCAACAAACTCTAAATCAATTGAAAATTCAGTCGCTAGTGTAGTTATATCATCAATATCGATTTTTGAGAGAGCTTTACCATATAAAGATAGTTGATGCTCAACTGTCTGTTTTTCACCTTTTGCAAAGGTTAAATCATAAGCTGGAGTAGCTTTCCATTTAAAATCACTATCACACATAAAAGAAAAATTTCTACTATGATCATCTTGATTGACAAACATATAGTTAAAAAGCATTTGTAAGAAAAGTTGTTTTAGGCTACCTATAGCTCCCAATTTTACAGCAGATCTTAGTAAATCTTCATATCCTATGACTCTGGGAATATTGTAGTCCAAGTGAAGCAAACCTGCAAGAGAATGAACATGGTATCTTTTGCCATTTGGCTCTATATCAAATCGTTTAGTTACAAAATGGTGTTTGTCATCAGTATTAACCAAATAACAATCTGCCATATCAATACCACATCCAATGGCAAGAATATGATAGATATACTCCACTTTAGAATATGTTGATTTGTTTTCATCCTCATTTGCTGTATCATCATACTTGATTATTGCATGTATAAATCCGTCTTTTAATGGTTTTGTTCTATCACCTAAAAAAACCTCTTTCGTTTCAAGATTAATAGCACCAACTGCTTTACTTCTAGCCCCACCAACAAATGAGTGAGCACTTATCAAAAAGGCATCTTGCAAAGAGTGATAATCTCCCCCTTTTTTTAACTCCTTGGCTTTTTCAAACATCAATTTTAATTCAATAGTTTGTTCAAAATCATTTTCTTTTTCCATAGATGGCTCATAAGTAATAGCTCCAAGTCCACGATTACCTATAAAAAGAAGTTTATCACTTACTGTGGGATAACTATTGGTATTTTGTAAAAAAAAGTTATTCAATATTTCATTACCAAAACTACCAGGTAATGAATCGCTAATAAATCCAGCCACTCTCTCAAGATGTATAAGTGGTGTTGTATCTATCTCTTTTTGATGAGAACTTAGCATCAAAGGACTTACTTTATAACACAAATCATCTACAAGTTTAAGATATACTCTGTCTTCTTCTTGATACATATCGGCGATATGTTGCTCAAAAATATATATTGAAATCTTTTGCATACTTTATCCTAGTCATAAATATTTGTAATTATACCATATTTACTGACATAACTACAAATATTTATGTTTATAATATTATTTAAATATATATAAATATTGAGATAAAAAAGGTAGTGCACAAATATTACTATTTGAAATTTTAAGAGAGGTTTTGGAAAAGCTTGTGCTAAATGCACAAGGAAATTTCACTTATTAAAAAGATGGCTTTTTACTTTTTTGTGATTTCTAGTCGTTGCGGTCTTATCGTAATATCTGTTATAACTCCATTGAAATTCAAAATATCCAAAACAGTTTTGGCAATATCTTGAGCCAAAAGATGGGTATTTTCTTTTGGACTGGGTTCAAATTGCAGTTTATCAAAAAAATTGGTTTGGGTTAAATCGGGGTTAATGCTCGTTATTTTCACATCGGCTTTACGTAACTCCTCAAACAAACACAAACTAAAATCACGCAAGCCACTTTTACTTGCAGTGTAAAGCGCTGAAAACTTTGAGTGCTTTGTGGCTTCAACTGAAGCTATGTTGATAATATGCCCTTTTGTTTTTTTTAAACTTCGCAAACACAGACTGCTTAAAATAAGAGGTGCTGTTAAGTTAACATCGATGAGTTCTTTGATTTTTGAAACGCTGATTTCTTCATGAGGTTGGAATATTCCTACTCCGGCACAATTAACCAAAACATCAATTTCATTGGTTTTTAAGAGTTCTTCTACCTCTTTTTCTAAGGCTTTTGCATTTTCTAAACGGGTTTTGAGTGTTAATATTTCATAGCCATTGCTTTTTAAGGTCTGGCAAATGGCTTTTCCAATACCGGAGCTGTATCCCGTTACGAGTGCTTTTTTCATGGGTTTTTTTTAGCCTCTTTTTTGGCTTTATTGGAAACAAACAATGTTTTTTTGAGTTTTAATCGTACATAAAACAGAGCAAAAACTCCTAAAAAACCTAAAATGGCAATAATAATGATTCGTAAATATTCACTGAGTAAGGCTTGATTGTGTCCAATAAAATAACCTAAGAGTGCCAAAATAAGTACCCAAATTCCTGCACCCAAACTGGTGTAAATTGAGAATTTGAGCAAATTCATTTTTGCCAATCCTGCAGGCAATGAGATGTATTGTCGAACAGCAGGAATAAGTCTTCCTGAAAAAGTCGAAATATGCCCATGTTTGGCAAAAAAATCTTCCATTTTTTGCATGGTTTCTTCTTTGATTAAAACATATTTTCCGTATTTACTGATAAATTTTCGCCCAAATCGTAGCGCCAAATAGTAGTTAAACAAAGCGCCTGCAAGACTGCCTGCAATGCCTGCAAAAATGGCTAAAAAAAGATTCATTTCACCTTTGTAGGCTAAATATCCTGCGGGAATCATCACCACTTCACTGGGAAATGGGAAAAAAGAACTCTCTAAAAACATCATTAAAAATATGCCTATATACCCTAATGAACCAACCGTTTGTACTATAAAATCTATGATGTCATGCAACATTATGTGAACTCTTTTGTTTGAATTTAGAAAAGAGTTTATTGTAGCATTTTGGGGCTTTTAGGCTTCTTTGTAAAATATCACTTTATTTCGTCCACTCTCTTTGGCTTCATACATGGCTTTATCTGATTTTTCAATGAGTTCGTCAATATTGTTTTCAGTGGTCAATTTTGCAATTCCAATACTCACCGTTAGATGAATTCTCTTATCGTTGAACTCGATTTTTGCATGGTTAATGGCATCGCAAATTTTTTGAGCAAAAAGTATTGCGCCTTCATCTTTCACATTTTGAATACACGCCACAAACTCTTCACCGCCGATACGACCGAAGAGGTCACTGTTTCTCATATACGAACTTACTACAGAGGTAAACTCTTTTAAAACTTCATCGCCCGTAGCGTGCCCGTGAGCATCATTGATATTTTTAAAATGATCTAAATCAAATGAAATAATATATAACGAGGTTAAATTTCGTTTGGCAATATCAAAATATTTACTGGCTAAATTAAGGAAAAACCCTCGATTGTAGACTCCGGTCAGTGAATCAAAATTTGCCAACTTTTTGAGTTGTTTATTTTTCTTCAGAAGCTGAAAAGTTCGTTTTCTGACCTTTTCTTGTAAGGTTTCGTTGAGTTGGAAAATTTCTTCTTCATTTTTCTTTCGATTTAAATCCGCAATACTTAACCGGTATAAAATAAATGAAAAGAAAAGAAAAAATGCAAACACTGCAATGAAATAAATGGAATCTATTTTTTTAATAATTTTGTCAAACTCACCGCTAATTTGAGTAATGTCATAATAAATTTCTATCACACCGAAAAGTTTTTCATCTTGAAACATGGGGAAATAAATCTCTGCTACATCTTTTTCTATGTATTCATTTTCTAAACTTAAGGTATTTTTATGAATAATTTTGAAAAAAACTTCACCTTTTTTAACGTGATTGATAAAATATTGTTCTTGGTTGTGTTGTCCAATATCGCTCTCTTGTGTTGAAGCAAGTACAACACCTTGCGTATCAAAAAATTTTATTTTTTGGAGTTGGAAATTATCTTTGAGCATTGATAGCTCTTCATTGAGGGAGATATTAGAATCTTGAATGCTTGCATGCATAAAAATATGTTCCGATATTTTCTGATTTTCAGAAATTGCCATTTTTATCATGTGCTCATAAAAAAATGGCATCAACACCTTTTTTCCGATAAAATAGCTCGACAAAATGATTAAAGAGACAATCACAACATAACAACGCAATATATTTTTAGTAAATATATTTTTAACTACTTCTGCTTTTAACAACATTTAAATAACCTTAAGATTTATTCAATTGTCTCATTGTACCATAAAAAGATTCAATTTTATTTAATATTGAATAGACATTCACTTATATACTATTTCTGTGACATTATTTTTTATCTTTTCCATGTATGCCATTTTCATAAACTCTTCCATTTGATTGTTGCTTGCATATTCGTATCCAAAAACCTCTTTCCATAGGCTTTCATCTTCCATGCACAAATAAAAATAGACCTCTTTATGCCATGGTTTAAAGGTCTCATAGGCATGTTTGAACATCTCTTTTTTAGTTTCAAGGCAATAAGAGTATTTGTTATTGGCATTGGTAAAAGGCATTTGTAAAATCTTACTTTTGAAGTTTCTTGTACGTATTTTTTGGATAACAGGTTTAATAAAAGTCAATGTTCCAAACGATACCAATGCTACTTTTTTGGGGTCAAAATTTTCTAAAAGCGTTTTATAGACACGTGCATACTCATTCAAATAATTTTCATACTGCACAATGGGGTGAAAATGAAATCCCACAAGAACACCTTTTTGGCTTACTTTTTTTGCAGCATCAATACGTTTTTCCAAACTCGCAGCCAAATGCTCTTCATTTTCACAAATGGTTGGTGTATTTAATGACCACGTACAAATAATATTTTTAGGCACTTCGTTTTCTAAAAAATAGGCAATATTATTGGATTTGGTTTTAAACTCCAAAATCACGTTGGGATGAGCAAAGGCAAATTCAAAAAGAGATTCTAAAATGCCTTCTTTATTGCCCCACATCAAAGAATCTGAACTTTGTCCCGTTCCAATATGATACACCTCATTGGGATCAAGTTGCAAGTTTTTGAGGTTTTCTTTAAAGTTTTTATCAAATCCAATAATCTCTTGCCCCTTATTGTCTTTGTTGTAAAACGATTGAATTGAACAATATGAACAATCAAAACCGCACGACTGCACCGCATCAAGAGTCAATAAATTGCAACACCTTGTATGAGGACTGGCAACAGGACAGATACCTAACGCTGCTTTTGAACTCTCATACGATTTAAAACTGAATTTGCGTACATCATCTTGGTATAAGGTTGGGGAGAAGTTTTCATAGCTGTTGGGTTTGGCTTTTAAGTTTTGCCACACCTCTTTTACATGATTAAAAGCGGCTTTTTTATTGGGATATTCCTCTTTAAAAATGGCTTCTATATGGGCTTCATGCCAAAGTCTAAAATCAATGGCAAAATCAATAAGTTGTTTTAACTCTTGAAAGGTAAATTGGTATAAAAAAGCTTTTTGACGAATAAAATCTTGGGTAGTTTGAGGTAAATTTTTATAGTTGCTTTGAGCAATAACCTCTTCAAATTTTTCTAAGTAGTTCATACAATCTCTTTTATTAACGCCATATTTTTCTGAATCAATCCACTGACAAACTCTTTTGTAGGAATGGTTGTGCTTAAATAATCAGAAACCACTTTCAAACAGTAAATATTTTCATGGGGCACAAAGGATTTGCACACATCAAAAAAATATTGGGCTTCCATATCAACCAATACTGTGGTTAAGGCTTCATTATTATCTATGGCACTCTCATGCGTGCTAAGCGTTGTAAAGACAATGTTGTTTAAGGCATGCGTCGTACAACATAAAGTTCCAATAGCAAGGGTGTTATCTTTACATCCTGCAATACCAATATTGATTGCTTTTTTTACGGGGTAATTATTAAAAATGGGAGTTAATGCTTTTAGGGTTGCCGTTTTGCCAATGCCTGAAACCATTAAAATATGTGTTTCATTTTCATACATATTAGGAACATCTTTATTTTTAAGCAGTTTTAAATATTGAATGATGGGTTGAGCTTCACATAACAATGCGGTATGAATAAGGGTTTTGGAAAGATTTGACACCATGTCAAAGTAAGAGAATCAAGGTAATAATACCTTGAGTCTAAAAAACTATTTTCTAAGCTCTTTAATTTTAGCTTTTTTACCAGTTAATCCTCTTAAGAAGTGAAGTTTCGCTCTTCTTACTCTACCTTTTCTTAATACATTGATCTCTTTTAAAGAGTCAGAGTATAATGGGAAAATTCGCTCAACACCAACGTTGTTCGCACCAATTTTTCTGATAGTAAAAGTAGCGCCTGTACCTTCACCATGTCTTGCAATAACAATACCTTCAAATGCTTGAACTCTTGTTTTAGTTCCTTCAATAATCTCAACACCAAGTTTTAAAGTATCACCTGCTTTGAATTGAGGGATCACTTTAGAAGCTAATTGTGCGGCTTCAAAGTTTGCTATATATCTATTTTTCATCGTTTTTCCTTACTGGGTCTATAATATTTTGTTTTACAAATGGACATCTGGAATTTTAAGTCGGAAATATTACTATGATTTCCCTTTAAGAATTCTTTAACCACACTTAATTTTTTGAAATTTTCTGGTTTTGTAAAAGATGGTGCTTCTAAAAGATTGTTTTCAAAGCTTTCAACTACCAAAGAATCAGCATTTCCAAGCACATGTTCAACATTTCGAGCAATCGCATCTGCCATCACTAAAGAGGGTAATTCTCCTCCTGTTAGGATGTATTCTCCTATACAAAAAACTTCATCGGCATATTTTTCAATTACTCTTTCGTCAATTCCTTCATATCTGCCACTGACAAAAACAATATTTTTTTTCCGTGAGAGTCTTTTAGCATCATTTTGCTTAAAAGCTTTAGCAGCTGCCAATGGAAAAATAATATAGGCTTCACTGTTGGCTTCTTTTATGGCATCTAAACAATCAAACAAAGGTTGAGGCGTTAAAAGCATTCCTGCCCCTCCGCCTATCATCTCTTTATCAACTTTTTTATGTTTATTTAAAGTATATTCGCGTGGGTTAAAAAACTCATACTCTATAAAATTAGATTCTACAGCTCTTTTAAGTATAGAGTCTTGAAAATAGGGTTCAATTAAATTGGGAAACAGTGTTACAAATGTAAATTTCAAACTTTTATGTACATACTTTAGAAGAAAGTATGTTCTCCTTTTTTATGAAATAATAGCATATTTAATTTTATTTATAATTAAGCATTAATGACTTACACTTCCCGTTTATTCTTTTAAAGGTTTTATGTGAAATTACTCAAAGGTTTTGGCAAAAAATATTTTACACTTAGCTCAATCCAAGCGTATGCTGTTGCTCCAAAATTACATGGTGTCATTAGCTCATACAAAAACCATTTAAGTACAAAACTATCATTATCATCTGAAAATGATAATGAAGAGGAAGAATCTCCCCCCAATTTACAAGAGAGTTTACTGTTTTGTTTTTTACAAAATAAAAAACCTTGCCATTGTGATGGTCTTTTTAGAAGAAGAACTGCCTTAGCTGTTGCTCATTTTAAATTTATTCCCAGATGCCCTTATTATAACACCTTCTTTGCATTTAGAAGAACAGGCGTTCATCCACCTATTTTCTAATTAATCACTTATAACAAAAAATCAAAAACAAAAATATATCAATAGGATTAATTATGCAAAATATGCAAAAAAATTACGTAATAGGATTTCCCCGAATTGGAGAAAAAAGAGAACTTAAAAAAGTTTTAGAAAAATACTGGGCAAAACAGAGTGATTTTGGTGATGTTGAATATGTGGCAACTCAACTCAAAAAAAGACATTGGAACTATCAAAAAGAAGCCAACATCGAGTTTATTGCTTCCAATGATTTTTCCTATTATGACAATATGTTGGATACTTCTATTTTATTAGGTGCGATTCCAAAAAGATTTGAAAAGCTTAAAGATGAAGCGTTGTATTTTGCCATGGCAAGAGGAAATGAAACGTGTGTAGCCATGGAAATGACCAAATGGTTTAATACCAATTACCACTACATAGTTCCTGAAATCTCTAAAGAGACTGCCTTTAAACTCAATTCTAAAAAAGTCATTGAAGAGTATAAAGAAGCACGTGAGTTAGGAATTAAAACAAAAATAAATCTCATGGGAGCCATTACCTATCTTGGACTTTCTAAAAGTGTTGATAACAGTGATGTTTTTTTACACATCAATAAAGTGGTTGAAGTTTATACAAATCTGTTATTAGAAATTTCAAAATTAGAAGATGAAATTGTGGTTCAATTTGATGAACCTTTATTTGTAAAAGATTTAGATTCAAAAGTTTTATCTTTAATCAAACCTGTTTATGACGCATTAGCATCGGTTTCTTCAAACATTAAAATCGTAGTAACAACCTATTTTGAACACTCCAATGAAGCGACAAAAATATTGGTTCATACGCCTATTTGGGCTTTGGGATTAGATTTTATATATGGGGCTAAAAACTTTGAAGCGTTAGAGTTTATCAAAAACTCCAATAAAATTTTAATAGCTGGTGTAATTGATGGAAGAAATATTTGGAAAAGCAATTTTCAAGATAAAATTCAACTTTTAAATAAAATTGCAAAAGTCATAGAGAAAGAAAATATCATTGTTGGAACATCTTGTTCTTTATTGCATGTTCCTTTTTCGTTAAAATATGAAGATAATTTGTCCAAAGAGATAAAATCTTGGTTGGCTTTTGCCAATGAAAAACTTCAAGAACTTTCACTCGTATGTAAACAATTTTTTGATTTTAAACTCAATTTAGATGAAATTTCAATCATCAGAAAAAACAGCGAAGAGAATAATCAAAGAAAAATCTCTTCTAAAATTCACAACCAAAAAATTCAAAAAGAGATAAAAAATCTCAAACTATTTGAAAGAATTGATCCCTTTCAAAAAAGAATAAAAGTTCAAAGAGACTTTTTCAAATATGATTTTTTAACCACAACAACGATTGGTTCATTTCCTCAAACGCCCGAGATTAGGGAAAATAGAAAAAACTATAAAGCCAATCTCATTTCAAAAGAAGCGTATGAGGCTGAAATCAAAAAATATATTGATGATTGTGTGGCATTTCAAGAAGAGATTGGACTTGATGTTTTAGTGCATGGAGAACCTGAAAGAAATGATATGGTTGAATATTTTGGTGAAATGTTAGATGGATTTGCCTTTACACAAAATGCATGGGTTCAATCGTATGGAAGCAGATGCGTAAAACCGCCATTGATTTATGGAGATGTAAACAGAGAAAATCCAATGACCGTAAAGTGGATAAAATATGCTCAAAGTAAAACTTCAAAAGTTATGAAAGGGATGTTAACAGGACCTATAACTATTCTTAATTGGTCATTTGTAAGGGATGATAAACCCAGAAGTGAAGTAGCAAAACAAATTGCTTATGCCATTTGTAAAGAGGTAGATGATTTGCAAAATGCAGGAATTAAAATGATTCAAGTGGATGAAGCAGCATTTAAAGAAGGTTATCCTTTAAGAGTTGAAAATATAAAAGAGTATGAATCTTGGGCAGTTGATAATTTTAAATTAAGTGTCAGTTGTGCAAAAACAGACACGCAAATTCATACACACATGTGTTACAGCGAATTTAACGACATTATAAAAACAATAGAAGCCATGGATGCGGATGTTATTTCAATAGAAACAGCACGAAGTGGAAACAGACTTCTTAGAATTTTTAAAGAAGTCGCTTACAAACAAGAAATTGGTCCTGGAATTTATGATATTCACAGCCCAAGAGTTCCAAGTATTGAAGAGATGGTAGAACAAATAAAATCACTGCTTGAAGTTTTACCCAAAGAGCAATTGTGGATAAATCCTGATTGTGGATTAAAAACAAGAAAATGGGATGAAGTTAAACAGAGTTTAGAAAATATGGTCAAAGCCGTAAAAATTATAAAACAGGAGAAGTAGTATCGCTTCAAGCTAAAAATAGGTTTATCGTAACAGTTTAATTATGATACAACCTATTTTTAGCTAGTATACGAAAAATTAAGATGAGAAAAAACAGTATGATAACCCTAAATGACATTAAAAGAGCCAAAGAAAATTTAAAAGAGATTATTCAAAACACTCCGTTAACTTTTGCTCCTAATTTAAGCAAAGAAGTGGAAGCTTCTGTGTATTTAAAAAAAGAGAATTTACAAATTACAGGAAGTTTTAAAATTCGAGGAGCTTTTAATAAAGTCGCCTCATTGAGTAAAGAACAAAGAGATTCTGGAGTGGTAGCTGCAAGTGCTGGAAATCATGCTCAAGGCTTGGCATTTTCAGCGCTTCATTTTGGTTGCGATGCAACTATTTTTATGCCAGAAGCAACACCTTTAACCAAGGTTCGAGGCGTTCAAGCGTACAATGCCAACGTTGTTTTAAAAGGTGAAAACTATGATGAAGCCTATGCTTCAGCAATGGACTATGCCAAAGCACACAACAAAGTATTTGTTCACCCGTTTGCAGATAATGAAGTCATCGCAGGTCAAGGAACCATTGCTTTAGATATTTTAGAAGAGATGAACGATTTTGATATTTTAGTCGTTCCCATTGGGGGCGGTGGCTTAATCAGTGGAGCTGCTATTGCTGCTAAAACACTCAATCCCAACATTAAAATCATTGGTGTTGTTGCCAGTGGAGCAAGAGCGATGCTTGAATCGTATGAAGCCAAAAAAGCGATTGATTCTATTGCTGTTAAAACCATTGCCGATGGAATTGCCGTACGAGATGTTACGCCTAAAATGCTTAATTATGTCATGGAATATGTCGATAAAATTGTGGAAGTCACTGACAATGAAACAGCCAATGCCATTTTATTTTTACTGGAAAAACAAAAACTCGTAGTAGAAGGAGCCGGAGCTGTTTCTGTTGCTGCTATTATGCACAAAAAATTTGATTTTAAAAATAAAAAAGTCGTCGCCATTTTAAGTGGTGGAAATATTGATGTTACAATGCTTTCTTTAATTATTGAAAAAGGGTTGGTCAAATCAAGCAGAAAAATGAATTTAATCGTAACGTTAATTGACAAACCCGGTTCTTTAAAAAATTTAACCGCTATTTTTCACGAATGCGATGCCAATATTGTGCAAATAGATTATGATAGAAATTCAGTTAAATTGGACTTTGGAGAAGCGAACGTTACAATAGCCCTAGAAACCAAAGGTGAAGCGCATCAATGTAACATAAGGGAACAACTAAGCTTAAATGGATATAAATTCAAAGAAGTATAAGCAAACTTTGTATACTATTTCAACTTATAACAAATAAACATTAATAAAAAAATATAAAAGGAAGAGAATGGAAGGCAGATTATTTACGTTCTTAGGTGCTATTGGCGGGCACGGACAAGAGTGGATTATATTATCGCACTTTATTTTAGTAATTGCGATTGTATTTATGGTAAGCAGAGCAGCTACAAGAAAAATGCAACTGGTACCAACTGGGGCACAAAATGTTATGGAAACATTTATCGGTGGTATTATTGCCATGGGTGCGGATACTATGGGTGAAAAAAATGCACGAAGATATTTACCGTTAATTGGTTCTTTGGCTTTCGTTATTTTTGTAAGCAATATGATGGGAGTTATTCCAGGATTTGAAGCACCAACAAGTAACATTAACTTTACACTCTCATTGGCGTTAATCGTATTTATTTACTATAACTATGTGGGTATTAAAATCAATGGTTTTATAAGTTACTTTAAACACTTTATGGGACCAATGCCTATACTTGCTCCATTAATGTTCCCTATTGAAATCATTTCTCACTTTTCAAGAATTATTTCATTGTCGTTCCGACTTTTTGGTTCAATTCGTGGGGATGATATGTTCTTAATGGTTCTTTTAATGTTAGTACCTTGGTTATTACCACTTCCAGGTTTCTTCTTATTAACGGCATTTGGATTTTTACAAGCATTTATTTTCAGTATTTTAACATACGTTTATATCGCGGGTTCTGTTATGATGCACGAAGAAGAACACCATTAATTGGTAATCTTTTAGATTTACAAGGGAGCAAGGATTTTTTCTTTGCTCCCTTTTTTTGTGCTTTTAACGCACTTCAAAACAATTTAGTATAGAATATCTTTATACTCTTTAAAAGGATTTTTTTATGGAAAATGCGTTTTTATCCTATTTAATTACTGATCCCAAATACTATTCAAGTAACCCCAAACAATTCAGAGAAAAGTTAATTCACGCACTTGATTCACATCCAGTTAATATGGCGTGTTTCAGAGATAAAGAGTCCAGTAATTTTGAAGTTTTAGCTAAAATATTTGTCGATACGTGTCGTGATTTTCAAGTTGAAACCATTTTGATTAATGGCAATTATGCATTGGCTTCAAAATTGGATGCCACGGGAGTGCACTTAACCTCTGAACAATTTGATGAAATAACCCAAGCTAAAGCGAAAGACCTTTTTGTCATTATCTCTTGTCATAGTTTTGAAGAGATTCAAAAAGCACAAGATTTACACGCCGATGCCGTAACGTTCTCCCCTATTTTTGATACGCCTAACAAAGGAAAAGCCAAAGGGATTGATTTATTAAAAGAAGCCACACAGTTGTACGACATCGATATTATTGCTTTAGGAGGAATTATCAACAAAGAGGAAATTCAAAAAATAAAAAAAGCCAAAGCCAAAGGGTTCGCTTCGATTCGTTATTTTATAGATGAACTCATACCTCTTTTATAGAGACACCATCGCTTTTTAAATAGACAATATATCCCAAAACTTCTTGCTGTTTCAAAATATCTTTGATGGCTTTTTTGTAGTGTCGCACTTGAAAAAGGTGTTCGTCCAATTCATCTTGTGTTGTTTTATAATCAAAAATATAACACGAGTTTTGCCCATACACCAATAAATCAATAATTTTAATCTCATTTTTATACATCAATGCTTGTTCTTTCACCATGTGCGTCTGGTTAAGCAAAGATTGAAAATGTGAGTTTTGAATTAAAAGCGCAATTCTGATTTTAATGTCTTCAAAATCTTTGCTTTCCAAGTAGTTGTTGTATTTACTTTTAGAAAGATTTAAGGCATATTCTAAACTTTGCGTATCAAAAGTGTTCATCATCTCTAAGCAATAATGCGTTGCCAAACCAAAATATTTTGAGTGCAAAGAGTAGTTGTTTTCATGTTTGTATTGACTGATTTTTTGTTCTTGTCGTCCTAAATTAAGAGGCGTATACGAAATAGGTTCAAGTATGATATTGTCGTGAACCACTCCTTTTTTGACGTACAATATTCCTTGAATGTGTGGTTTTAAATTTAAACTATCAAACACAGAGTTTTTGGCTTTTTTAAAGACAATCAAATTGTGTTTTGCCCGCGTAAGTGCTACATACAAAATATTGATTTCATCTTCAAGGCTTAATCTTTTTTCTTTTTCCAAAGCACTTTTATAGTGTTCATCAAAATTTTCTAAATTGGGTGTTTTGTAGTAAATATTTTTTAAATTGACATTTTCGTATTCAAACAACAACGACGACTTATCGCTGTTTTTTCGTTTGATTCTATCAAGTAATAATACCGTATCAAACTCTAAACCTTTGGATTTAAAAATAGTTAAAATTTGAATGCCCAGTTGCTCTTTATTTTGCATAGGCGTATCTAAAAAATCAATTTCATACATAAAATCAACAATATGTTTATAACTTGATGCTACTTCAATTAAACTGATGACATTTTCATCTAACACATTTAAAAAAGTGGCCACTTTGTGAATCAGTTCGGGCATGGTATCAAAGAGAATTTCACGTTCTAATTCCAATGAAGTAAATAATGCACTTCCTAAAATGGCATTGCAATTTATTTTGTAAATATCTTCTTGAAAATAGAGATATTTAATGGCATTAATCACCGCTTTCACATTGGCTTGATTAACCAATTTTGAGGTCATCTCTGTTGAAATCTTAATCTTGGGTAATTTGGCTTGTAAATAGGTGTATAAACTTAATACATCGTCGTTGGTATAGGTTAAAATTGCCATATCATTTTGATTCACACCCGCTTGCAATAACGCTTCAATCTTCTTAAAAATCGTGTGAAACTTCTCTTCGTCTTGCCACTCTTCTTCTACTATTTCAACATACCCCTCTTTTTTAACGTACAGTTGTTCGTAATACTCATAATTGGGCAGATTTAAAAAAACCGTATTGACAAACTCCACAATATTTTGGCTGCTTCGATAGTTTGTATGCAAGGCTTCTACATCGATTAGCGTATTGGTTTGCGCGACATAATCAAACAATTCTCGCTTACCTCCCCGAAATCGGTAAATGGATTGTTTGGTATCTCCTACGTAAAAAAATGTTTTAAACTGCGTTCCTAAGCCTGAAGTTATCTCTTGAATGATGGGTTCTAATATTTTGTATTGCAACAACGAAGTATCTTGAAACTCATCAATGAGCAAATGTGAATATTGGCTGTCGAGTCTAAAATATAAAAACTCTTTGTCGATTTTTTCTTGCAACAATTCAAAGACTAAATTTGAAATATCGTTAAACTCCAAATAGTTTTTAGTTTTAATGTAGTTGCTTCTGAAATTGACAAACGTTAAAAAAAGTTGCAGTAAATTATTGAGAGAATAGTTTGAACGCAACTTATAGTACCGCTTTAACTCAAACAAAAGATCACTAAAATAAGCTTCTAACGTTTCATTGGCAAACTTTTTAAAGTACGAAAATTCACTCGCACTCTCTTTGGTTAGCCATGTTTTTCCTTTTTCCAATAAGCCTTGAAAATTCTCAAACTCAACACTTTTAAGAGCCGATGCCGACGCATCTTTGGCATTTTGAACAAACTCTTTGATTTTAAAAGCCTTCTGTAAAATGGCTTCTTCTTGTAAAGCAATTAACTCTTTATCAATAGGGAGAAGTTCAAACGTTTCATTTTTTTCAATTAACACTTTAAATAAGTCAAATACTGAGTTAAACTTTTTATTTTCATACAAAAAAAAGTCAACAAAACTGTCAAACTCTTTGAGCGATAAACTTTCTAAGAATTTGAGAGTTAATTCATCGACATTGTCTTGTTTTATCGTAAAATCATCATTTAAATTCACATACCCACAAAACTCTCTCAAAATTTTATTGATAAATTTATCAATGGTAAAAATAGAGAGTTCCGAATTGACAAATTTCCAAATAAGATTTTGTTTGGCACTTAAAATCGCTTCTTTGCTGAGTTTTGATTGTTCTATAATGGCATTTAAATAGGCTTCATCGTTGCCTAAATTTAAAAGCGTATGATAAATTCGCTCACTCATTTCATTGGCAGCTTTATTCGTAAACGTCAAGGTGAGTATCTCATTGGGTTTGGCATCAAGAAGAAGTAAACCAATATATCGTACCGTTAAAGCAAAGGTTTTTCCACTGCCGGCACTGGCTTTTAGAGCTAAATATTTTTTCATATCCCATTCTACAAAATTATTGTTTTACAACTGTTTATATTAAAATTACAATTTTCTTTAAGCTGTTTTTATAAGTGTTACTTTTATAATACAACATTATATTTTTTTTATAATTATTCTATAATTTAAAAAACTCATACGCTTCAAAGGAGCTTCATTGGATACCAGTAAAAAAATCTCACTTTTACTCATTACCATTATGTCATTTCTTTTTGTTTTACTCATTTCAAATGTGGTGTATAACTTTAGAAATTATGGATTAACCAGCATTGAAGGCAAAGCAAAAATTGTGGCTGAAATCGTCAAGCACTCATTAACCTCTCACATGGTCAATGGTGTCATGGATAATCGGAAAATATTTTTAGAACAAATTGGCACACTTGAAGATATTGATGATATTTGGCTGGTTCGTTCTCCTGCTGTGATTGAACAATATGGAAAAGGGTTAAACAATGAAGAGCTTCGTGATGAAATTGATCAACGAGTATTAGAAACAGCCCAAGCACAAAAAGAGATTCATGAAAATTTATTTGGGGCAAGCAGCTTTAGAATTACCATTCCGTATATCAGTTCATCCAAAGGGGCTATTAATTGTATGACCTGTCATACTTCAAAAGAAGGGGATGTGTTAGGGGCTATTTCTATTTCAATGACCATGGACGATGTCAAACAAGTGGGGATCAATACCGTGGGTAACACAGCCATTATTGCGTTGATTTTAACCATTTTGATTTTATACATCATCAACAAAGTACTAAACCCATTTTTAACGCTTTTTGACTCCATTAAAAGTGTTATGAAACGCGCACATAAAGGCGAGTACTCGACTCGATTGGAAAAAACAAACTCCAAAGAGGGAGAAGAAGTTTCACAATGGATTAACAGCTTTTTGGATAAATTGGAAAATACTCTTAACAATATTGAAAAAGAGATTTCGGTCTTTTTATCGAAAAAAACCAATATCTCACAAGATCCACTTATCAATGTCAATGATGCGGTTGCTAATTTATCGTGTGTGTATAAATTTAGAAAAACCATTGAACACGATGAAACTCTTGAAGATATTTACAAACGCATTGCCTATGTTTTAGAGAATAAATTGCATATTCAAAGCTTTAATATTTTGGAAGCCAATAATATTACGAATGAAATTAAAGTTATTTATGAAAAAGATTTACACTGTAATCCTCATGAAAGCTGTCGTGCAAATCGAACCAGTACGATTACCAACTCTTGTCAGTTCGATGGAATTTGTGATAAATTAAAAGATAAAAATGTTGAATATCTGTGCATTCCCTACACCATTTCACATGATTTGGATTTAATTATTACCATGACCGCACAAAATAAAGAGGAATTAACGTACTTAAGAGAACAAATCCCTATTATTGATGATTATATTACTACAGCTAAACCAGAAATTGTAACCAAAAAGCTGATGTTTATTTTGGAAAAATCTGCTCGTACGGACAGTTTGACAGGATTATACAATCGTAAATTCCTTGAAGAATCTGTGCAAACCATTGTAGCGCAAGCCAAACGAAACAATATTAAATATGGTATCTTAATGATTGATATTGACTATTTTAAAATGGTTAATGATACGCATGGACACGATGTAGGCGATGAAGCCATAAAAGTTATCGCTCAAACCTTACGAGAAAATATCCGAAGTTCCGATATTGCTGTTCGTTATGGAGGGGAAGAGTTCATGATTTTACTTTACAATTGTGAAGAAGAGTATGTGTTCCAAATTGCTGAAAAACTCAGAATCAGTTTTTCACAAAAACAAATCAGTAAAAACAATGTTACTTTTACTAAAACGATTAGTATTGGGGCATCTATTTTCCCAGTTCATACTGAGAATTTCTGGGAATGTGTGAAATTTGCTGATATTTCCTTGTATGAGGCAAAAAATACGGGAAGAAATAAAGTTATTTTATTTGATAATGAATTACTTAAAAAAAGTAATATTGATGAAAATTACTAATAAACATCTCTTTTGAGATGTTTATTTTATTTGAAAAC